>NZ_QOZT01000049.1:0-28594 GCF_003345135.1 Acidovorax sp. BoFeN1 | reverse complement strand
GCGGTGTATGCACTGAACCACCGGCCACGCAAGTGCCTGGGCTGGCGTACTCCGCATGAGGTGTTCTATGGGCTGGAGATCACTCCGCTTAGACTTGAGACTCGCGCACTTCGTACTTGAATCCGCGTGCCAAATAGGGCTCTAGCGCTTATCCAATAAGCGCAATTAGCTATATTTATTATAGCAAGCCAGCACAAATATATCAGTCTTTCGGTCGCCGTTGAAGCAGGTGTGCATGCACCGCACCGGCCTTCAGGTGGCGGTGCACGGTCAGCCCAAACGGGGCCAGCGCCTCATCGGTCCATGCCGTTGGCGCCTCCAGGTACACATAGCCATCTGCCGCCACAGCCTGGGCGGCGGCCTGCAGTGCGGGCTCGAACAAGGCGCTGTCAAACGGGGGATCCACCAGCACCAGATGCAGGCTGGCTGGCGCTGCGTGCTTGATCGCTGCAACACCGTCGCCACGCTGCACACGCACCACGGTGGCCGCCAGGCGCTGCTGCAGCTTGTGCAGCTGGGCCACCAGGGCGGGGTCGTTTTCCACCAGCTGCACAGCGGCGGCGCCGCGCGAAGCCGCCTCCAGCCCCAGCGCGCCGGTGCCGGCAAACGCGTCCAGGCAGTGCCAGCCGGTGAGGTCCTGGCCCAGCCAGTTGAACAGGGTTTCGCGCACGCGATCGGGTGTGGGGCGCAGGCCGGGGCGCTGGGCCACGGCCAGGCGGGTGCGCTTCCATTGGCCGCCGATGATGCGGATTTCGCCCGATCCCTTGGAGGCTGCGGGGGCAGCCGTTTTTTTGCCCGGCTTGGTATCGGGCGCTGCTGCGGCAGCCGCCTGGGCTGCACGGGCCAGGCGGCCGCCGGGCAGGGATTCGGGGCGCAGGGTGGATCGGCTCATGGAGAAACTTTCAGGCAATGGGTGGGGGTGCAGACGGGCCGGGGGCGTCCGGGCACGGCCCTCATGGCTGGCCCCCCACCACCACGGTCACCATGCGTTCAGGTTGCAGTTTGCGCGCCATGGCGGCGCGGATGTCGGCCACGGTGAGCGCCTCGACCCGCTTCGTCCAGTGGTCAAGGTAGTCAAGCGGCAGGTCGTTCCAGGCGATGTTGGCCACGTTGCCCAGCAACTTGCGGTTGCTGTCGATGCGCAGTGCAAAGCCGCCGATCAGGTTGTCCTTGGCGGCACGCAGTTCGGCTTCCGTGGGGCCTTCGCGCACAAAGCGGGCGAGCACGTCGCGCGAGACCTGCACCGCCTGCGCGGCCTGGTCGGGACGGGTCTGCAGGCCGATGGTGAAGGCGCCCGCATGCAGGCCGGGCGCAAAACCGCTGTACACGCTGTAGCTCAGGCCGCGTTTTTCACGCACCTCGTTGGTCAGCCGCGCGGTGAAACCACCGCCGCCCAGGATGTGGTTGCCCACCAGCAGCGCCAGAAAATCCGGGTCGCGGCGCGCAAAGCCGGGCTGGCCGATCAGCACATGGGCCTGGGCCGACGCAAAGGGGATGCGCTGCTCGGCCGGTGCGGTGAGGGCCTGCACTTCGGGCACCGCCGGCAGCGGGGCGCATTCTGCCCCCGTGCGCTGCGGCAGGCGTGACAGCAGCGTGGCCACCAGCGTCTGCGCCTGGGCGCGGTTGACGGCGCCCACGATGCTGACGCGCGCGCGGCAGGCGGCAATGGTGCGGGCATGAAACGCCTGCATGTCGGCCACTTCGATGCGCGCCAGCGTGTCTTCGGTGGCACGGAAACCATAAGGGTGGCTGCCATACACCGCAGTGGCAAAGGCTTCGCCTGCCACGGTGGCAGGGCGCGTGCGGGACTCCTTGATGCTGGCGCTCCAGCGGGCGCGCTCGCGCTGCCAGATATCGGCAGGCCAGCTGGGCTCGCCCATCTGGCGCGCGGCCAGCAGCGCGGCGCGTTGCAGCAGCGCAGGGTCGGTCAGGGAGCGCAGTGAAAAATGCAGCGCATCGCTGCCGGCGCTGGCATCGAAGCTCGCGCCCAGATCGGCCCAGGCCTCGCCCAGCGCGTTTTCGTCGAGCGGCGGGGCAGCGCCCTCGCCCGCCATGGCCAGAACGCCCTTGGACGCCATCGATGCCACGGCACCTGCCAGGCCGGCCTGCCCGGCCGGGTCGCGGCGGCTGCCAGCGTCAAAGTCGAGCTGCACATCCACCATGGGGATGACGGGGCTTTCCACCAGCCAGACCTGGGCGCCGTTGGCTTCGGTCCAGTGCTGGATGGGCAGCAACGCCCATGCAGAATTAGCACCAAACAGGGCTCCAGCGCTTATCAGTAAAGCGTTAACAGCTATTTTTTTAATAGTAAACATGCTATGCCTCGGGTGCGGGGTCAGTGGCGCGTGGTGCCGGCGGCCGGTGCGGTGCGCTTGGCCTTGGCATCCAGCGGCTGCGGCAGCAGCGTGGCCACGGTGAGCTGGTCGTCGCCAAAATAACGGGCGGCCACCTGCTGCACCTGCTCGGGTGTCACGGTGCGCAGCAGCGCCAGCAGGCGCTCTTCGGCATCCAGGGGCAGGCCCTGCACCCAGTTGCTGCCCAGGTCCTGGGCCTGCCCGTGCACTGAGTCGCGCTGGTACACGGTCGAAGCAATCCACTGGGTTTTGACGCGCGACAGCTCGGCCTCGCTCACGCCCTCACGGGCCACGCGGGCCACTTCGGCACGCAGGGCGTCCTCGACCTGCTGCGCCGTCTTGCCCTGGGCGGGCACGCCGCTGAGCAAAAACAGGCTGGGGCCGCGTCCCGTCACCATGGCCGAACTGCCCGCGCTGTCGGCCACGCGCTCGGGGCCCTGGCTCAGCGCGCGCTCCAGGCGTGCACCGTCGTAGCCGCTGAGCACGGCCGACAACACCATCAGCGCCAAGGCATCGCGGTCGGCATCGGTGAGCACCTCGACCCGATTCATGCCGGGCACGCGAAACGCCAGGGCCACATAGGCCTGCTCGGCCGGGGCCTTGACGGCAATGCGGCGCAGGCCCTGCTGTGCGGGCTCGGTGCGCGGCTTGCGCGCCGGCAGGGCACGGGCGGGCAGGCGGCCATAGTATTTTTCGGCCAGCGCGCGCACCTTGGCCACATCCACATCACCGGCCACCACCACCGCCGCGTTGCCGGGCACATACCACTGGCGGTGGAAAGCGCGCACGTCCTCGGGCGTCAGGGCGTCCAAATCGCTCATCCAGCCCACCACCGGGCGGCGGTAGGGCGAGGCCATGAAGGTGGCCGCAAAAAGCTGTTCGGCCAGAAGGGCACGGGGCTGGTCTTCGGTGCGCAGACGGCGCTCTTCCTTGACCACCTCGATTTCGCGCTTGAACTCGTCATCGGGCCACTGGTTGTGCGCAAAGCGGTCGGACTCCAGGCGCATCACGTCTTCCAGACGGTGCGCGGGAATCTGCTGGTAATAGCCTGTGTAGTCGCGGCTGGTGAAGGCGTTTTCCTGACCACCCAGCGCTGCCACCCGGCGCGAAAACTCGCCCGGCGGCACGGTCTTGGTGCCCTTGAACATCATGTGCTCCAGCACATGGGCCACGCCCGAGGTGCCATCGACCTCGTCCATGGAGCCCACGCGCAGCCACACCATGTGCATGGCCGTGGGCGCACGGCGGTCGGGCTGCACGATGAGCTGCATGCCATTGGCCAGCGTGAACTGTTGCGCGCCCGAAGCCGTGGCAGCCTGCGCGGACAGGGCCGATGGTGGTGTCGCAAAGGGGGTTGGGGACACCGGGGATTGCGCCCCGGCACTCAGGCAGGCCAGCAGGCCCAGAAGGGGGAAAGCACGTTTCATAGAATGGAGTGATTCTAAGTACCTGCCAATGTTCAGTTTTTTCAAGAAAAAACCCACTCCCACGCCCGCACAGCCCGCTGTGGCGGCCCCTGCGACACCCGCCGTGCCGGATGCACTGCCCGCGCCAGCGCCAATAGCGCCGCCCGCGCAGCAGGCACCCGCCAGCCAGCCCACGCAGGCGGCGCCGTTGCCAGCGCCCTCTTCTGCGGCCGCCCTGCCCCCGGTGGCCGACGCGGCGCCGGCGGCGGGCGCTGCGGCTTCCAGCCCGCAAGCGCCGGCCGCACAGCCGGCAGCCAGCGGTGGCTTTGGCTGGCTGCGCAACCCCTTCGCGGCCAAGCCGCCCATGCCCGCGCCTGCAGCAGCACCAGCGGTTGAACCACCGCCTGTCCAGGTGCATGTGCCGGTGCCTGCACCGATACCTGTGCCGACCTCTGCGCCGGTATCCCGGCCCATGCCCGCCGTGGCGGTGGCGGCCGAGCCCGTTGCCGTTGCAGCACCACCGTTGCCTGCGGTATCCCCGGTGCCAATAGCGCCAGTAGCGCCAGTGGCGCCATTGGCACCTAACGTGCCGACCGGGCAAGCGCCCACGCCCGCTGAACGCAAGGGCTGGCTCGACCGCCTCAAGACCGGTCTGCGCAAGACGGGCTCCAGCATCGCCACCGTGTTCACCGGCACCCAGATCGACGATGCGCTCTACGAAGAGCTCGAAGAAGCCCTGCTGCTTGCCGACACCGGCGTCAAGGCCACGCAGTGGCTGCTGACCGATCTCAAGCGCCGCGTCAAGGACACCAAAACCACCGACCCCGCCGCCGTCAAGGGCCTGCTGGCCGACGCCCTGACCGACCTGTTGCGCCCGCTCGAAAAAGCCCTGGTGATTGGTGAGCACACCCCCACCGTCATCATGGTGGCGGGCGTGAACGGCGCGGGCAAGACCACGTCGATTGGCAAACTCACCAAGCACCTCGCCAACGAAGGCGCCAGCGTGCTGCTGGCGGCGGCCGACACCTTCCGCGCCGCAGCGCGCGAGCAGCTGGGCGTATGGGCCGACCGCAACACGGTGGAAATCGTCAGCCAGGAGGGCGGCGACCCCGCCGCCGTGAGCTTTGACGCCGTGACCGCCGGCAAGGCACGCGGCAAGGACGTGGTGCTGGTAGACACCGCCGGGCGCCTGCCCACGCAGCTGCACCTGATGCAGGAGCTGCAAAAGATCAAGCGCGTGGTGACCAAGGCCGACGCCACGGCTCCGCACGAAGTGCTGCTGGTGATTGATGGCAACACCGGCCAGAACGCGCTGGCCCAGGTGCGCTCGTTTGACGACGCGCTGCAACTCACCGGCCTGGTGGTCACCAAACTGGACGGCACGGCCAAGGGCGGCGTGCTGGCCGCCATCGCGCAGGAGCGGCCGATTCCGGTGTATTTCATCGGCGTGGGCGAAAAGCTCGAAGACCTGGAAACCTTCAACGCACGCGAGTTCGCCCAGGCGCTGCTGGGCTGAAAGCTACCCCGGCAGCGTCTCCTGCCGCACCCAGTCGGCATAGGCGGCGCTTGCCTGCAGCGGCTGCACCAGCAGCTGCGGCAGCTCGTAGGGGTGCTGCGCCTGCAACAGCTGCAGCAGGCCCGCAACGCTCCGGGCCACTGTCTTGCACACCAGTCGCCACTCAGCCTCCTCGTGCAGCGCCCCCTGCCAGCGGTAATGCGAGGTGATGGGCTCGACCTGCACGCAAGCCGCCAGGCGCTGCTGCAACACGGCCTGCGCCAGCCGCCGGGCGTCCTCAGGGGTGGCCACGGTGGTGATGACGGCGCACACGCCATCGGCCACAAGAGCATCAGAAGGGGAGTTGCCGGGCATGGAATTTGGCTCCGCAGCGGGGTTGGCGCTGGTTGTGGGGTCTGATGAAGCATGCATATTAGCTATTATTTTTATAGCTTATAGCGCTTATGGGTATTGCGCTAGAGCCACTTTTTATCATAATTCGTGCTGCCCCGGAACCGCAGGGCGCAAGGTCCATTCCGGCAGACCGCCAGGGGCCTGGGTGGTCGGCCACAATGGTGCCCATGACCATGGACCCACACCGCCCCGCAGCGCACGCACACAGCCCTCGCAGCGAGCCACAAACCGCATGAACGCCTGGGCCGCGCTTTTGGTGCCCCCCGCCGCTTGGGGGCTGGGCTGGCTGGGCCTGCGCTGGTTGCGGCGCGAACTGGCACCGCCCCGGCTTGAACACCCCGGCGCGGTCGCTCCGCTGACCGACCTGCAATGGGTTTCGGTGCCCACCGCCAACGGCAAACACCTGGCCGCGCAGTGGTTGCCCGGCCCCGCCGGGCGCGGCGTGGTGATCTTGCAGCACGGCTGGGGCGGCAACGGCAGCCAGTTGCGCCCTGCGGCGCTGGCCTTGCACCGCCGGGGCTGGTCGGTGCTGCTGCCCGATGCACGCAACCACGGTCGCAGCGACCCCGACGGGCACAGCTCGCTGCCCCGGTTTGCCGAAGACCTGCACGCCTGCCTGGACTGGCTGCCAGGCCAGCTCGGCGAACCCGCGCAACCGGTGGTCCTGATGGGGCATTCGCTGGGCGCTGCCGCCGCGTTGCTGGCCGGCTCGCAGCGCAGCGACGTGGCGGCCATCGTCAGCGTCTCAGCCTTTGCGCACCCCGAGCAGGTGATGCGCCGCTGGCTGGCCGAATACCGCATTCCGTTCTGGCCGCTGGGCTGGCTGGTCAACCGCTATATCGAACGGGTGATTGGCCAGCGGTTTGACGACATCGCCCCCGTGTCGCGCATCGCGCACATCCAGGCCCCGGTGCTGCTGGTTCACGGCCAGGACGACACGGTGGTTCCGCTGGAATGCGCCCAGCGCCTGCAAGCCAGCGCCCCGCACGCCAGCCTGCTGGTGCGGGCGGGGCGGCACGATGGTTTCGATGAGGAAGATGCGCTGTACGCCCAGGTGAGCGACTGGCTGGACCGGAATGTTCCAGCCGCCCCGCCAGCGTGCGCACCAAGGCCGCAGCCATAGGCATGAGCGCCTTCGCGAAGCAGCCCACGCGCGGCAAGATCAGCGCCCTGGCCACCAACTGCGCAGACTTGGCTGACAGCAAAGCCATCCCCCGGGCAATGCCCCAGACACCGGCCGAGAGGCCACAGGCTACAGGCCCCGTTTGCAGGTTTACACGCCGAGCGTTTTGAGCTTGCGGTAAAGCGAGCGCTCGCTGATGCCCAGCGCCGCCGCCAGCTCGGCGCGGCTGCCGGTGTGCATGGCCACCCGCTCGCGCAGCGCCGACAACTCCAGTTCACGCAACGATGCCGCCGACACCACCGGTGCACCGCGACCGACCTGCGTGGTGGTGGCCGGCGCGTATGGGGTGGGCACCTGCCAGGTGCTGCGCCGCCCGGAATTCAGCGCCTGGGCCACGTGTTCGACCTCGATGCGGTCGCCGTCGCACATCAGCGTGGTGCGCTCCAGCAGGTTACGCAGTTCGCGCACATTGCCCGGGAAAGGCTGCTCGGCCAGCAAGGCCAAGGCTTTTGGCGCAACGCTCAACGAGCGTTGCGGGGCCACACGGGCCAGCAACGCCTGGGTGAGCAGCGCGATGTCCTCGCGCCGCTCGCGCAGCGGCGGCAGCGCGATGGGAAACGTGCTCAGCCGGTGGTAGAGGTCTTCACGGAAGCGCCCCTCGGCCACCATGCGGTCCAGATCGCGGTGCGTGGCCGACACCACGCGAATGTCGGCATGGCGCAGCTCGGTGCTGCCCACGCGGCGGTAGGTGCCCGACTCCAGCAAGCGCAGCAGCTTCACCTGCATGGGCAAGGGAATGTCGCCCACCTCGTCCAGAAACAAGGTTCCGCCGCTGGCAGCCTCTACCAGCCCCGCCTTGCTGGTGTTGGCGCCTGTGAAGGCACCGCGCTCGTGGCCAAAAAGTTCCGACTCAAACAGCGTCTCTGGCAAGCTGGAGCAATCCACCACCACCAGGGGCTTGGTGGCGCGGGGACTGGCATCGTGCACTGCCTGCGCCACCAGTTCCTTGCCCGTGCCAGACTCGCCCAACAACAGCACCGTGGCCAAGGACGGCGCCACGCGGGCTACGAGCGCCAGCATGTGCTGGAACACCGCGCTGCGCCCGATCAGGCCCTGCGCCACAGAAAGGCCATGGGCCACTTTCAGGGACGCCATTTTTTCCACAAAAAAAGCGTGCTCCCCCGATGCATCACGCAGCGGGGTGAGCTCGATGTTGACGTATTCCTCACCCTTGGGCGTGTGATGCAGGTGCAGCACGCGCTCGCGCTGGCCTGAAGCACGGGCCTGCGCCAGCGGGCACGACTCACCCGCCTGGTCGCAAGGCACCTGGAAATGGTGCGACACCTCGTAGCAGGTACGGCCGATCACACTGCGCTCGGGGCTGAAAGCGCGGCGGTAGGCGGCGTTGGCCATCACGATGCGGTATTGCGCATCAAACAGGATGTGCGGCTCACTGAGGCCTTCAAGAAAGTCGGTCAGCTCGGGCAATGGCTTCATGAAAACTCGGATGGACGTGGTCCGTCAGTGTAGGCCCTGGCTGCCACAGTCTGCCACTTTTGACATAGAGCGCCCCGTTTGGCAGTCGTCTGGTGCGGCGAATCTATCGTTCATCGTTGATTTCAAAGCGTTTTTTCTGCGCAGAGGGGTGGCATGTTTCTTGGATGGTGAAGGGCAGTGGGTACTTTGCGACCTGCCTCGCTTCAACTGGAGGATTCCATGACACGCCCGTTCACCGCACACGCTTTCCCCGCATCGAACCCCGACACGGGGCGCCATGACGCCGAGCGCCGCCAGTGGCTGTTGGCCACCACGGCCATGGGCTGCGCGGCAACTGCAGCAGTGACAGTGCCGTTGGTGGCCAGCTTTGCCCCCAGCGAGCGGGCCAAGGCACAGGGCGCCAGCGTGCAGGTGGAAATTGGCGACATCCAGCCCGGTGAGGTCAAGGTCGTCGAATGGCGTGGCCAGCCGATCTGGGTCATGCGCCGCACGCCCGAGATGCTGGCCCAGCTCGACGGCATGACCGACCTGGCAGACCCCGATTCACAAAAAAAACAGCAACCCTCTTACGCCACCAACACCCATCGCTCCATCAAGCCCGAGGTGCTGGTGACCGTGGGCATTTGCACCCACCTGGGCTGCTCCCCCGTCACCCTGAACGAAGGCACCGCCAATCCCAGCGTGCCCGCCGACTGGAAGGGCGGCTTTTTTTGCCCCTGCCACGGCTCCACCTTCGACTTCGCGGGGCGCGTGTTCAACAACAAGCCTGCCCCCACCAACCTGCTGGTGCCTCCCCACAAATACCTGGCCGACAACACCTTGCTGATTGGCGAGGACGACGATGCAGCTGGCTAGGAGCGCGGCCAGTCCGTGCGGCAGGCTATGCTGAGCGAACGCGACCTGCATCTGCGCACCCACCACGACAGCAAGGGCGACAAGCAGACGTTGCGCGCTGGCGCAGCGGACTTGCGCCCCACCACACCCTTCGCCGCGTAAGGAACCTGACTCCATGCAACCTGCCGCTCACATCACCGTCATTGGCGCCGGCTTTGGCGCCCTGTCCACCGTGCGGGAAATTCGCCAACGCGACCCCGATGCGCACATCACCCTGGTGGCACCACTCGCCGAGCTGCACTACCTGCCGGGCATCATCTGGATTCCGTCGGGGCTGCGCACCCGCGAGCAGCTGGTGGTTCCGCTGTCCAACTTTTTTTCGCGCATGAAGGTGAACCACATCGCTGCCGAGGTCACCGGTCTTCGAGACGGTGGCCGGGTGGTGCTCACCACGGCTGGCGAGCTGCGCAACGACGCACTGGTGATTGCCAGCGGTGGGCGCTTCATCAAAAAATTGCCGGGCATTGAACACGCCATCACGCCTTGCGAAGGCATTGCGGCGGCCGAGCGTATCCGTGACCGCCTGCGTACCATGACCGGCGGCACCATTGCCGTGGGCTTTGCCGGCAACCCCAACGAGCCCAGTGCCGTGCGCGGGGGACCGATGTTCGAGTTTCTGTTCGGCATTGATGAGCAGCTCAGGCGCGAGGGCCGACGCAACAAGTTCAACATCGTGTTCTTCAACCCCTCCACCGAGCCGGGCAGCCGCCTCGGACCGAAGGCGGTTCAGCACCTGCTGGCCGAGATGACACGCCGCGGCATCAGCACCCGCCTTGGCCACAAGCTGGCGCGCTTTGAGCCCGACCGCGTGGTCACCGAGGGCGGCTCGTTTCCGGCCGATCTGATCCTGTTCATGCCCGGAATGACCGGCAACGCCTGGTTTGACCAGACGCCGCTGGCCCGCTCCGCCGGTGGTCTGCTCCAAGCCGACGCGCAATGCCGCGTGCAAGGCACGCAACATGTGTATGTGGTGGGAGATTCGGGCAGCTTTCCCGGCCCCGACTGGATGCCCAAGCAAGCCCACATGGCCGACCTGCAGGCGGCCGCAGCGGCCGACAACCTGCTCAAAGGCCTGCGCGGCGAAACGCCCACAGCCACCTTCAAGGTGGAGCTCATTTGCATCGTCGATGCCATCGATCACGGCACCCTGGTGTTTCGCAACACCCGACGCCAGATTATCCTGCCCTCATCCCGCCTGTTTCACTGGGCCAAGCGCTTCTTTGAGGGCGTCTACCTGAGGAAATACCGATGAACACCCGCCGTCACAGCAACACCGGCGCCGGTGGCAGTGCACGCAGCCACCACCGCCGCGCCACCTGAACCCCGACCAGGACACCCCCATGCCCGTCACAAAGATCCGGCTCTGCCCGAACCACACCGCACTGCTGCTGGCCGCGCTGCTGAGCTGGCCCGCACTGGCACTGGCCAGCCCACCACTGCAACCAGGCCAAGCACTGCCCGAGCTGACACTGAAAGACCAGCACGACCAGGCGTGGAAAGTGAGCGCCGACACGAAGCTGGTGCTGTTTGCCGCAGGCCGCAAGGCCTCCAACCTGGTGCAGACCGTGCTGGCGGACCAGCCGGCAGGGTTTTTGGCCACGCGCCAGGCCGTCTACCTGGCAGACATGAGCCGCATGCCCGGCTTTGTGACCCGCACCTTTGCCTTGCCCGCGCTGCGTGAAATGCCGTTTGTGTTGGGCGTGGTACTGGACGAGGCGCTGCTAAAAAACTGGCCCCGCCAAGACGGCGCGGTGACGCTGATCGCGCTGCAAGACGGCCGCGTGAGCACGGTGAGCCACGCCAGCACCGAAGCCCAACTGCGCACAGCCCTGGGCCTGGCGCCGTGACGGCCTGAAGGCTTGAGTTTCCCCCCGTTCTGCCTGCTGACCCAACCCCGGAACCCACCCATGAAAGCGTTTCAAGACTACTACCCCGAAAACGTGTCGCATTGCTACGGCTGTGGCAGCAACAACCACCACGGCCACCAGATAAAGACTTTCTGGGAGGGCGAAGAAACCGTGACCCGTTTCAAGCCCGAGCCGTTTCACACCTCGGTACCTGGCTACGCCTATGGCGGGTTGATTGCTTCGCTGATCGACTGCCACAGCACCGGCACGGCTGCCGCCGCCATGTACCGCAGCGAAGGCCGTGAAATGGGCACGCTGCCACCGTTTCGCTTCGTCACCGGCTCCCTGCATGTGGACTTTCTCAAACCCACGCCGCTGGACGCAACGCTGGAGATTCGCGGCCGCGTGAAGGAAATCAAAGGCCGCAAGGTCGTGGTGGAAACCACGGTCATGGTGGCGGGCGTGATCACCGCACGCGGCAGCGTGGTGGCGGTGCAAATGCCCGACAGTTTCGGGCAGGCCTGAAAACACCAGCGCCGCCCTGCCGGGCGGCGCTGGACAGACTCCACCCGATTGGAATAACTTCATTACAAATCAATGGGTTAAGCCCATGTTGGGGTGTACCGAAAGCCCGACTCCGGTGAGAAAATACCAAAGCTTGCAACGAGAAAAAGCAAATGTTGTGCCAGGATGACCTCTTTCCCAACCACACGGGAACTCCGTCCTTAGCACTCCATCAAAGAGAGTGCTAACATAAAAGCTTAGAGGAAAGGATTCCCGGAATGAAACTTCAATCTGGAACCGCAGCGACGACTTTGGCACCCGCCAACCCATGGGCGCTGGTGCCGCCTTTGGGCAATCTGGACGCCTATATTTCGGCTGTCAACCGCCTGCCCCTGCTCACCCACGAGGAAGAGCAGACCTACGCCCGCCAGCTGCGGGACCACAACGATGTCGACGCCGCTGGCCGTCTGGTGATGTCACACCTGCGCCTTGTGGTGTCGATTGCGCGCCAGTACCTTGGCTATGGCCTGCCTCACGGCGACCTGATCCAGGAAGGCAACGTGGGCCTGATGAAGGCCGTCAAGCGCTTTGACCCCGAGCAGGGCGTGCGCCTGGTGAGCTACGCCATGCACTGGATCAAGGCCGAGATCCACGAATACATCCTGAAGAACTGGCGCATGGTGAAGGTGGCTACCACCAAGGCGCAGCGCAAGCTGTTCTTCAATCTGCGGTCCATGAAGCAGGGTTTCAAGGCCGATGCGGCAGCAGCCGATGCCGCCACGCACCGCGACACGCTGTCAGACCACGAAATCGACTCCGTGGCAGCACAGCTCAATGTGAAGCGCGAAGAAGTCATCGAGATGGAAACCCGCATGTCGGGCGGCGATGTGCTGCTCGACCCGGCTCCGTCCGATGACGGCGAGCAGGCTTTTGGCCCCATTGCCTATCTGGCCGACGCTTCGCACGAGCCCACCGCGATGATCGAGTCGCGCCAGCGCGATGAACTCGCCACCGATGGCATTGCCACCGCACTGGCCAGCCTGGACGACCGCAGCCGCCGCATCGTGGAAGAGCGCTGGCTCAAGGTCAACGACGATGGCTCTGGCGGCATGACGCTGCACGACCTGGCTGCCGTCTATGGCGTGAGCGCCGAGCGCATTCGCCAGATCGAGGTAGCCGCCATGAAGAAGATGAAAACCGCGCTGGCGGCATACGCCTGAGCAGTGCCGGTCTGCTGACGCACCCGCAAGCACGGGTGTGGGCAGCAGGGATAATTCAACGCGCAACCGTGGTTGCGCGTTTTTTTTGGGTGCCGGCAAAAACCGCCCTCGCACCCGTCCATGACCGGAGGATTTTCTGATGACCCCATCCCCCCTGCGTCGCGCTGCGCTGGCGCTGGCCCTCGCCGCCGCTTTCAGCCCCGCACTTGCACAATCCACCACGGCCGCGGCCACACCCGGCTGGCCCAGCAAGCCCGTGAAGCTGGTGGTGGGCTTTCCGGGCGGATCTTCGCCCGATCTGGTGGCGCGCACGCTGGCCGAACCGCTGGCCAAAGCCCTGGGGCAGCCGGTGATTGTGGAAAACAAGGTGGGCGCAGGCGGCAACATCGCAGCGGACGCCGTGGCCAAAGCCACAGACGATCACACCCTGGGCATCATGATCAATGGCAACCTGACGATTGCCAGGCTCATCAACCCCAGAATCAACTACGACCCGCTCAAGGACCTGACTCCCATCAGCCTGATCGCCACGGCCCCGCTGGCCCTGGCCGCACCGGCCAACGCGCCGGGGGCAACCGCGCAAGAGTTTTTTGCGGCGGCACGCGCCAGCGGCGACCGCTGGAACTACGGCACGCCGGGCGTGGGCACGGTGGCACATATCGGCATGGAGCTGCTCAAAAACAAGGCAGGCATCAACCCGGTGCATGTGCCTTATCCGGGCAATCCGCAGGTCATCAACGCCATCATTGGCGGCCAGATCCAGCTCTCGCTGCTTCCTCCGGCCATGGCCGCCGCGCAGGCGCGCGCGGGCAAGCTGCGCGTGATCGGCGTCACATCCAGTGGACGCAGCACCCTGGTGCCCGAATACCCCAGCCTGGCCGAAGCGGGCGTGAAAGACTTCAACCTCGAAATCTGGAATGCGGTGGCGGCCCCCCGGTCTCTGCCCCAACCAGTGGCGGCGCGCCTGTCGGCGCTGTTCAGCGAAATTGCCCGCAGCCCGGAAGTGCGCGCCAAGCTGTTTCAGCAGGGTTGGCAGGTGAAGGGCACCACCGCCGAAGGTCTGGCCAACCGCATCCAGACGGATACGCGCGCACTCGGCGCGGTAATCACCTCGCAAGGGATCAAGGCCGAATGACCCGGCTGCCCCATCCAGCGTGCGCGATGGCGGCTTCGCTGGTCGTACAGGGGTAGCGCCAGCGCTTGGCCTTCACCGTCGCGCTGGACAGCCCAATGCAATGCGCGACCGGGGCTAACGCCGGCGCGCGCTGCGCGCGTCAGCCTGCCTCTTGCAGCAGCGCCCGCACATCGGCCCCCAGGGCTTGCGCGCCGCTGCCGTAACGGTTGTAAACACGCAGGCGGCCTGCCGTGTCATACACGTAACTGCCCGCAGAGTGGTCCATGGTGTAGCTGGTGGGGGTTTTGCCATCGACCTTCTTGTAGTAGATCTTGAAGTCCTTGGCCACAGCGGCGGTCTGCTCGGGGGTGCCTGACAGCGCCAAAAAGCTGGGGTCGAAATTGGCCATGTAGGCCTTGAGCATCTCGGGCTTGTCGCGCTCGGGGTCGACGGTGACGAAAATGCCCTGCAGGCGGTCGCCGTCCTTGCCCAGCATCTGTTTGACCTCGACCAGCTCCTGCATGGAGGTGGGGCAGACATCGGGGCATTGGGTATAACCAAAAAACACCACCACCACTTTGCCGCGGAAGTCCTGCAGGCTGCGCTTTTGGCCGTTGTGGTCGGTCAGTGGAATATCGCGGGCGTAGTCGGCCCCCGTGATGTCCACACCGCGAAATTCGGTCTTTTTGTCAGAACAAGCGCCTAATATGCCTGCAGCGCTGATGGATAAAGCGCCAACAGCTATTAATTTAAGAGCGTTTCTTTTGTGCATCGTGTTCACATCGCATAGTGGTCCACCAGCAGTGCGGCAAACAGCACGCTCAGGTGGATGAGAGAAAAACGAAAGGTCTTGCGCGCCAGGGCGTCGGAGTAATTACGCCACAACGCAAAGCCGTAGCCGCAGAACCCGGCGCTCAGCAGCACGGCCGCCACAAGGTAGATCCACGAACTCATGCCAAAAATGAACGGCATCAGGCATCCCGCAAAGAGGATCAGCGTGTACAAAAACACCTGCAGGCGTGTGAACTCGTTGCCGTGCGTGACCGGCAGCATGGGCAGGCCCGACTTGCGATAGTCCTCCACCCGGTACAGCGCCAGCGCCCAGAAATGCGGCGGCGTCCACAGGAAGATGATGAGGAACAAAATCAGCGCCTCGGGGCCCACGTCGCCTGTCATGGCGGCCCAGCCCAGCACGGGGGGCATGGCGCCCGAGGCACCGCCAATCACGATGTTTTGCGGCGTCAGCGGCTTGAGGATGACGGTGTACACGACGGCGTAGCCCACAAAAGTGGCGAACGTGAGCCACATCGTCAGCGGGTTGACCCAGACATACAGCAGGGCCGAGCCGGCCGCACACAACAGGGCCGAGAACAGCAGCGTTTGCGTGTTGGACAGCTCGCCCTTGGCAGTGGGCCGCCAGGACGTGCGCTTCATCTTGGCATCAATGCCCTGCTCGACGATGCAGTTGAACGCCGCGGCAGCGCCCGCCACCAGCCACACGCCAGCGCTGGCCAGCGCCATCTGCCCCAGCTGCGCCAGCGTGGGCAGGCCTGGCACGGCCAGCACCATGCCAATCAGCGCGCAAAACACGATGAGCTGCACCACGCGGGGCTTGGTCAGCGCGTAAAACTGAGAAAAGCGCGACGGCGCTGGGAAAGTGGAAGCAACACTCATGCGGAAACCCTCGGTGCGCTGGATGGTGCAAAAGACCCCTGGGGCGCCAGGGCAGCGCGGCTGGAAGATAGCGCCCAGGTCAGCACCACCACCAGGGCGGCAGCGCCCCCCGTGTGCAAAACCGCAGCGAGCAGGGGCCAACCCAGCACCACGTTGCTCAGGCCCGTGGCCAGCTGCAGCAGCGCCAGGCCCGCAAGCCACCGCGCCTGCAAGCGCAGCGCCGTGGCGCGGTGCAGGCGCCATGCCAGCCATGCCAGCGCCAGCAACACCCCATAGGCCACCAGGCGGTGCGCATAGTGGATGGCGGTCAGGCCGGCAAAACTGATGTGGCTGCCGTCCTGCAGCAGCCCAAGCGGCCGCCAGAGTTGAAACCCCTGGGCAAAGTCCATCACGGGCCACCAGCTGCCCTGACAGGTGGGAAAGGTGGTGCAGGCCAGCACCGCGTAATTGGTGCTGACCCAGCCTCCCAGCACAACCTGCAGCGCCACCAGCGCGCCCGTCACGAGCACCCCCAGCCGCAGCGGCGCCGCCAGCACGGCAGGCTGCACGCCCCGCACTGCCTGGGTATGGCGAACGGCCTGCACGCACAGCAGTGCCAGCAGCACGACGCCACCCATCAAATGCAGCGTGACGATGGCGGGAAACAGCTTCATGGTGACCGTGAGTGCGCCAAACGCGCCCTGCAGGCAGACCCAGACCAGGGTGAAAGTGGGCCACCACGGGCTCATCACGGGCGGCGACACCGTGCTGTCGGCCCGGGCACGCCGCCATTGCAGCCAGGTGGCCACGGTCAGCACAATGATCAGCACGCCAAGGCCCGTGGCGAGGTAACGGTGGATCATCTCCACCCAGGCCTTGCCGTGCGTCACCGGCCCGGTGGGCATGGCTTCTTGCGCCGCCGCAATGTCTGCGCGCGCGCCCACCGGGCTGGCGCTGCCGTAGCAGCCCGGCCAGTCGGGGCAGCCCAGGCCGGAATCCGTCAACCGGGTGAAAGCGCCGAACAGCACCAGATCAAAAGTCAGGAACAGGGTCAGCACCGTCAGCGCCTGCAAACGGTGCCCCCGGGCGCTGCCGCGATGGCGCCAGCCCACCCAGGCCACAGGCCCGAGCGCGATCACGATGCCCAGCAACATCATTTGCGCCAGCGGTGCAAGGTCGTAAAGCGGTTGGGAGTCCATCAGGGTTGCCCTGGCCGTCCGGCGTCGTCCCATGAAGACGAGGCGCGCAGCAGGCGTTCCAGATCCCGCTTGGCCTTGCCGGCGCCTGAGGCATCCATCAGGGCAGGAAATCGCATCATCCAGTTGCCCATCGGGTCCACAACGTAAAGGTGCTCGGACAGCGCGTGGCCCGGGGCGGGCTCCAGCCACTGGGCAAGCGCAGGGCCATTGACCCGCAGTACTGTGGCCTGCTGCAGCGCGGGGGAGATATCCGCCGGCAAAGGGGCGGCATCGGTCACCAGCCAGATCCAGTCCACCCGGTCTTTCTCTTTGCCCACGCTTTCCCGCAGTTGCCTCTGCAGATACAGGTGCTGCTGGCACGTGGCATCACACGCACCGCCCCCCACACTCACCAGCAACCACTGGCCCTTGAGCGCGGGCAGCTTGCCGGGCGCACCATCGAGCGCGGTCGTGGCCAGATCAGGCAAAGTGCGTTGCGGCTGTATCAACTCACCGTAGTTGCGACGGCCGTCGGGGCGCACCACGTAGTACGTGAAATACGAGGCAATGACCGGGGCTGCGCAGACCAGCAGCACCGCCAGCATCTTCCAGCGTCCGTGGCGGGCGTTCTGTGCATGGGCCACGGCGTTGCCGGCCTCGGGCAGGTTATGCACCGTAAGCCCCAGAGGATGGTGTGCGCGCGCCTCAGGCAAGGAACTTTGGGCGCGGGCGGAGTAAGCGTCGGACGAGTTGGAACCAGACATAGAGAAGTGCAATCAGACTGCTGAGCCCGAACCATTGAAATGCATAACCGTAGTGTTTGTCGACGCCGGCGCCGATGACGGGCCACTCCCGTTGCATGCCCTCGCTGGCGGGCCCGGTCTGCAGCACCGACAGATCCATCAGTGCAAGCCCCGTTTCGGTGCGAAACGCGGCAAGATCCAGATTTTGCCGGATGCGGGAAGACCCCTGCGAACTATCGGCACTCTGGAACTCATACAGGCGCGACGGCGGCGGCGCGATGCGCCCGGCAAGCTGCACCACGCCCGGCGCCGTCTGCACCGGGGGCAGCGACTCGCGATCCTGAAAATTGCGGGGCACCCAGCCGCGCTGAACCAGCACCACCCCGTCGCCGCCCTCCAGCTGCAGTGGCGTGGCCACAAAAAATCCGGGCCGGCCCTGCATTTGCCGGTTGTCCAGATAAACCGTGTGCTCTGGCACCCAGCGCCCTTGCAGCACCACTGCGCGATGCGTCAGGTCTTGGGCAGTGCCGTCACCGGCAAGTGCCTGTCCGCGCAGCGCACGCTTGTCGAGCGGCGGCAGGGCGGCGCGCTGGTCCAGCAGCGATTGCAGGGTTTGCTTTTGCGCGGCACGCGACAGCTGCCATCGCCCCAGTGAAGCGGTAACGAGGATGCTGGCCACTGCCGCCACGGTGATCAACCAGAACCGCAGGCCCCAGGCACTTTGAGCAGGTGTCACAGGATAATGTGCTCCATGAAATATCTTGTCGCTGTGGCGTTTCTCGCCATTCTCGCCAGCCTGGCCTCTGCACTCTTTTTCATGATGCGTAACGGACGCGATGACAAGGCCAAAGGGAACCACATGGCCAAGGCGCTGGCACTGCGGGTGGGGCTCTCGATTGTCCTGTTCATTTGCGTTCTGATTGCATGGCAACTGGGTTATATCCAGCCCACCGGCCTGCCTGCCACGCGGTAAGACGCCAGGCCCTCTCAACAAAAAAGCGCCTTGCGGCGCTTTTTTTGCTTTGCGGGGCCGGCTTACATCCAGTACACAAGAATGTAAAGACCCAGCCAGACCACGTCCACAAAGTGCCAGTACCAGGCGGCCCCCTCAAAGCCAAAATGCTTGTCGGCAGTGAAGTGGCCCTTTTGCAGGCGCAAGGTGATGACCAACAGCATCAACATGCCCAAAAACACGTGGAAGCCATGAAACCCCGTGAGCATGAAGAACGTGGAACCGAACACGCCCGAGCTGAGCTTGAGGTTCAGATCGGTGTACAGGTGGTAATACTCATACCCCTGCACACACAGGAACACAAAGCCCAGCAGAACGGTGGCCCACATGAAGCCAATGGTCTTGCCGCGGTGGTTTTCACGCAGCGCATGGTGGGCAATGGTCAGCGTCACACCAGAAGTCAGCAGCAGGGCCGTGTTGATGGTAGGCAGCCAGAAGGGACCAACGGTCTGGAACGGCTCCACGATACCGGCAGGGGAACCCGTTGCACCTGCCGCGAGGCTGGGCCACACGGCCTTGAAGTCGGGCCAGAGCATGGCGTTTTCGAGGCTGCCCAATGCGGGCACCGAGTGCGCACGCGCCCACCACAGGGCAGTGAAAAAAGCGCCGAAGAACATCACCTCCGAAAAGATGAACCAGCTCATGCTCCAGCGGTAGGACAGGTCGATCTTGTGACCGTAGAGCCCCCCTTCGCTTTCGCGCGCGGCATCACGGAACCACTGGTATAGCACAAAAAGCCACCACACCAGTCCCAAGGCCAGGGAATACTTGCCCCAGTCGTGGCCGTTGATCCACTGGGCCGCGCCCAGAATCACAAAGAACAGGCCTGCGGCTGCCAACACAGGATGACGCGACTCGGCGGGCACATAGTAGTACGGGGTTCCACCGTGGGTTGATGCACTCATTTCAGCTCCTGAATCTCAAAATCTTTGTTGTTGGACGGGCCTGTCGGCAACGGTCAGACCACCCAGTTCACTACCGCAATCAGCGACAACACCAGCAAAAAGATGGCCACCAACCCCACCACAATGATGTGCAGCGGATTGATCTTTTCCAGGTCCTGCTGGTATTCGCTGCCTTTGCGCAGGCCGATCAACGACCACGCAACCGCACGAACCGTGCGCAACAGGGACCCCTTGCGCCGCACCACGGGTTCAGATGGATTGACGGGGCTCACGACCCCTCCTTCACGGGGTGCAGGGAAGCTGCCGCCGTGGACTCGGGTGCGGGCGGTGTCTTTCCGCCCACCTCGAAGAAGGTATAGGACAGCGTGATGGTCGTGACATCCTTGGACAACCGCGGATCAATCACGAATGCCACCGGCCATTGTTTCTTCTCGCCCGGCTCCAGGATGTACTGGTTAAAGCAAAAGCACTCGAGCTTGTTGAAATGCGCAGCCGCCTGCCGCGGCGCGTAGCTGGGAATCGCCTGCGCGGCCATGCGGCGGTTTTGCACGTTCTGGAATTCGTACATCACCGTCGTCAGCTCACCGGGATGCACTTTCACCGAACGCTGTGCAGGCTTGAAATCCCAGGGCCCCCGCGCATTGGCGTCAAACTCCACGGTGATGGTGCGGCTCGTGTCCACCTGCGTGTTCGCGGGCACCTTCACGTCCTTGCCGGCAACGCCGTTGCCAGGCACCTGTCGCTCCGAGAGCGACAGGATGTTGATACCAGTCAGCTCGCAGATGTGCTTGTAGATCGGGATCAGCGCGTAGCCAAATGCAAACATGCCCACCGTAATCACGGCCAGCTTGCCCACCATCTTGGCGTTTTCGCGGCGAATGTTCATGGCGCGGTGCTCAGCGGGAGAGCAGAACGACTTTGACCATGAACCCAACGAAGAAGACGGCAACCACGGACGCCAGGATCAGCGCCATCCGCAGATTGCTCTTTTTTTGCTCAGGAGTCATGGACATGTTCTTCAACCGATCACGCGAGTTGCCGTGGCATCGAGCTTGGGCGGGTTTTCAAAGGTATGGAAAGGCGCTGGCGATGGAACTTCCCATTCCAGGCCCTCTGCACCGTCCCAAGGCTTGGCAGGCGCCTTTGCGCCCTTGCCACGCATAGCCGGAACGATCACGGCCAGGAAGAAGTACACCTGTGCCAGACCGAAGCCCAAGGCGCCTACCGATGCGATCGCGTTGAAATCAGCGAATTGCATGGGGTAATCGGCATAGCGCCGCGGCATGCCGGCCAGGCCCAGGAAGTGCATCGGGAAAAAAGTGATGTTGAAGAAAATCAGCGACGTCCAGAAATGGATCTGGCCGCGGGTTTCCGAATACATCACGCCGGTCCACTTGGGGAGCCAGTAGTACACGCCGGCAAACATGGAGAACAGCGAACCCGCCACCAGCACGTAGTGGAAGTGCGCCACCACGTAATAGGTGTCCTGCAACTGGATATCGATCGGGGCCATGGCCAGGATCAGGCCGGTGAAACCACCCATCGTGAACACGAAAATGAAGCCCACAGCAAACAGCATCGGGGTTTCAAAAGTCATGGAGCCACGCCACATGGTGGCCACCCAGTTGAAGATCTTCACGGCCGTGGGCACCGAGATCAGCATGGTGGCGTACATGAAGAACAGCTGGCCGGTGACCGGCATGCCGGTGGTGAACATGTGGTGGGCCCACACGATGAACGACAGGATGGCAATCGACGAGGTGGCATAGACCATGGAGGCGTAGCCAAACAGCTTCTTGCGCGAGAAAGCGGGCACGATCTGGCTGATGATGCCGAAGGCCGGCAAGATCATGATGTACACCTCGGGGTGGCCGAAGAACCAGAAGATGTGCTGGTACATCACCGGGTCACCGCCACCAGCGGGATTGAAGAAGCTGGTGCCGAAGTGGCGGTCCGTCAGCGTCATGGTGATGGCACCGGCCAGCACGGGCATCACGGCGATCAGCAGGTAGGCGGTGATGAGCCAGGTCCAGGCAAACATGGGCATCTTCATCAGCGTCATGCCGGGGGCGCGCATGTTGAGGATGGTCACGATGATGTTGATCGAACCCATGATGGAGCTGGCACCCAGGATGTGCATGGCAAAGATGCCGGCATCCATCGAGGGGCCCATCTGCAGCGTGAGCGGCGCATACAGCGTCCAGCCGGCAGCGGGCGCACCGCCAGGCATGAAGAACGAGGACACCAGGGTCAGTGCCGCAGGGATCATCAGCCAGAAGCTGAAATTGTTCATGCGCGCGAAAGCCATGTCGGAAGCGCCGATCTGCAGCGGGATCATCCAGTTCGCAAAGCCCACAAAGGCCGGCATGATGGCCCCGAACACCATGATCAGGCCGTGCATGGTGGTGAGCTGGTTGAACAACTCAGGGTTCACCAGTTGCAGGCCGGGCTGAAACAGCTCGGCGCGAATCAGCAGCGCCAGCACGCCACCGATCATCAGCATGGTGAACGAGAACAGCAGATACAGCGTGCCAATGTCCTTGTGGTTGGTGGCGTACACCCAGCGGCGCCAGCCGGTGGGAGCATGGTGGTCGTGGCTGTCGTGTGCGTGCCCGTGATGGTCGAGAACTGCGCTCATTTTGAATTCCTCAATGCTGTGGGGCGGTGATTACTTGCCACGCTGGGCCACAATTTCCGCTGGCTGGACCAGCTGCCCGGTCTTGTTCGACCAATTGTTCTTGGTATACGTCACCACTGCCGCAATATCGGTATCGCTCAGTTGTGTCCATGCGGGCATGGCACCGTTGTTCACGCCCTTGAGCAACACCTGGATCTGCTTGGCGTGATCGGCATCCAGCACGATGGCAGAGCCATCGAGGGCCTTGATGGCCCCGGCGCCCTTGCCGCTGGCTTGGTGGCACGCTGCGCAGTTGGCGGCATACACCTTCTCGCCACGCTTGAGCATGTCGTCCAGCGCCCACACCTTGGCGGGATCGTCCAGCTTGGCTGCGGCCTTCTTTTGCTGGTCGGCTACCCACTGGCTGTAATCCTCGGCCGACAGCACCTTCACATGAATCGGCATGTAAGCGTGTTCCTTGCCGCACAGTTCAGCGCACTGACCGTAGTAGTCGCCAATTTTTTCGGCGCGGAACCAGGTGTCGCGCACGAAACCGGGGATGGCATCCTGCTTGATACCGAACGCGGGCACCATGAACGCATGGATCACGTCATTGGCGGTGGTGATGATGCGGACCTTCTTGTTGACGGGAACCACCATCGGGTTGTCCACCTTGAGCAGGTAGTTGGCCGGCGCCTCACTCACATTGCCGCTGTCGGACATGGCACGGTGGCTGCTGTCGAGTGTGGAGATGAAGGCCAGACCCTCGCCTTCGCCCGTGATGTAGTCGTAGCCCCACTTCCACTGGTAACCGGTGGCCTTGATAGTCAGGTCGGCATTGGTGGTGTCTTTCTGGGCCACCAGCACCTTCGTGGCTGGCAGGGCCATGAGGATCACGATGATGAACGGCACAACGGTCCAGACCACCTCCACCGTCACCGACTCGTGGAAATTGGCCGATTTGGCGCCTTTGGATTTGCGGTGCTTCCAGATCGAATAGAACATCACGGCAAACACCGCGATGAAGATCACCGTGCAGATGATCAGCATCATCCAGTGCAGGAAATGCTGCTCTTCGGCAATTTTTGTCACCGGGGGATGGAGATTGAGCTGATTGACCGCAGGGCCGCCGGGAAGGTCTTGAACGGCATGGGCTGCGGTGCCCACCCATGCACCAGCAGTCAGCAGCAGAGACGCCAGCTTGTTGGAAATGCTCTTCATAGTTCTCACTTACTTCTAAGCCTTAATTAACCAATCACCTGGCGCGCCCACTGGGGTTCAGGCAGCGCGCAAGGCCCTGCGTATCTCGGATGCCAGGGCCGGGCGAAGATCGGGGCGCACAAAGCGCCCCACTTCAATCGAACGGCCCTGTGCCGACAGCGTGATCAGCGAACGGTCTGCGGTTTTGGGCTCCACCCGAACCCGGCTCCGGTCAAACTCCGCGCGCTCCAGCCGGCCCGCAGTCTCCCTCTCGACCACAAGGCGAGCGCCTTGCAGAGAAATCCTCTCGCCATCTGCGGCATGGCGGCCGAACCTGGCCAAGCCAACGGCCAAAACCATGATGGCCAATGCAGCAAAGGCGATGGCCCATGGGGCCCCCGCCAGCCAAAAAATCAAGGCGGTTGCCAAAGGCACGGCACACAACCACAACCGGGGGCGCGCCACTGGGCCATTGCGATACAACTGCCAGTCAATGCGCTGGCCGGACACCGTGGCAAAACGAAAAATCAGACTCGTCAATGCAAACGCCTTGAAAACCGCTACGACACCTGTGCAGTGCGCAAAGGCACCCCACTCTCATCTGGCGAGAATTGTAGCGCGCCTTGTTCTAGATCATTGACAAGTGACTACGGTTTAACCCTTAGATGAACCCTCACGCAGCATGGCGCGCATGTCCTCCAGGGAAACCGCACTGCTGGCGCTTACCCGCACCCTTGGCTTGGGTTTGTAGGCATGTCCGTAGATGATTTCAAAGGTCAGGGCCAGCTGTCCACCCTCGTCCGGCTCCCCGAGCTTGTCCTGCAGCACTTCGTGGAGGCGGCGGCGCCAGTGGCGTCCACGCAACGCAGGGAACCGCTGAGGGTGCAGATTGCACCCCAGCTCTGCCAGCTCCTGCAGCAGCCGCTGTGGCGTGGCAAAGGTCAGCCGGATGCGCTCCATGTCCATCACCGGCTCGGCAAAACCGGCCTGCACCAGCATATCGCCCCAGTCGTGCATGTCGGTGAACGCATGCCCGGCGGGCGGCCAGCCGAGCGCGGCATACACCGCATGCAGCTCCTTGGCGGTGTCGGGCCCAAGGCACGAGAACATCAGGTAGCCATCCACAGACAGCGCCCGGTGCCATTGGGCGATGAGGGCTTGCGGGTCGCTTGCCATGTGCAGGGCCATGTTGGCCCAGAGCATCTGCACCCCCCCCTCTTGCGGCAAACCAAACCGGGGGCGCCCCGCACTCCATCGCGCGGGGCTCCACCATGGCCGGGTCAGCGCCTGCATCGCCACCGGAACGCAGTGGGGCGACGTTTCCGTTACCAGGCAAAGCGCTTGCGGATAGCGGGCACTGACAAGGGCGTGGCCTTGCAGCCCCCCGCGCACCGCGTCCCAGTGGCACCAGGCTGCGGGGGCCTGGCGAATCCATTGCAGGCGGTCGTCCATGCGCCGGGCCACCTCTTCGTGCAACCAGGGAGATTGAGCAGGGGCTGCGGCGTGCCAGCGGGCGGCTGCAACGGGATCAATGGTGGGAGGGTGCTCGGTGGACATGGCGAAAGAAAAGGGCAGACGAGTATATTGACTAGATGTTCTACAAGATGCTGACAGGGGCATCCGGACGCATCGGAGCACTCATCGACCAGCTGCCGAGCCAGTGTGCCGTGTGCCACGCCTGGCCTGCCCGGCGCGTCTGCGATGGCTGTGCCGCCCGGTTTGCACAGCCCCGCACACGCTGCGCGCGCTGCGCCCTGCCAGTGCCCGAAGGTGTTTCGCAATGCGGCGCCTGCCTGCGCGAGCCCCCGCGGGTGGACGCTTGCCTGGCCGCGGTGGACTATGGCTACCCATGGGCTGGCGCCATGGCCGAGTTCAAGTTTCGCGGAGACCCGGGATGGGCCTCGGCGCTGGCCACGCTGCTGCGCAGCGCGCCCTGGGTAGAGCCGGCACTGGAATCTGCCGACCTGGTGCTGCCGGTGCCCCTGTCCCGCGAGCGCCTGCAAGAGCGCGGCTTCAACCAGGCCGCCCTGCTGGCCCGCCACATTGCCGGCCCCAGGGTGGACACCGCCCTGCTGCTGCGGCCGCGCGCCACCGAAGCGCAAAGCGGCCTGCCGCGCAGCCAGCGCCTGCGCAACCTGCTGGGTGCGTTTGCCGTCGAGCCCACCCGCGCGGCCGCCGTGCAAGGGCGGCGCATTGTGCTGGTGGACGATGTGATGACCACCGGTGCCACCCTGAATGCGGCGGCCCACGCGCTGCGCGAGGCCGGTGCTGCGCACATCACGGCCATGGTGGTGGCGCGCACAGAACCGGACTGAAACTTTTGTTTACGACGGCGCTGCGCCACGCCCGAATGTCCGAACGACAATACGGAGCATGTTTCATATCGTTCTGGTCGAACCCGAAATCCCGCCCAACACCGGCAACGTGATTCGCCTGTCAGCCAACACGGGCTGCACGCTGCACCTGATCGAGCCCTTGGGATTCTCGATGGAAGACCGGCTGATGCGCCGCGCCGGGCTCGACTACCACGAGTACACACAGGTGCAGCGGCATCCGGGGTGGACCGCCTTTTTGCGCAACGCCCAGCCCGACCCCACGCGCATGTTTGCCATGACGACACATGGCACCCAGACCGCCTTTGACACCTGCTTTTTCCCCGGCGACTGGCTGATTTTCGGGGCCGAGACGCGCGGGTTGCCCCCTGAATTGCGCGAGACCTTCCCGCCCGCGCAGCGGTTGCGGCTGCCCATGGTGGCCGGGCAACGCAGCCTGAACCTGTCCAACGCCGTGGCAGTGACGGTGTTCGAGGCCTGGCGCCAGAACAGCTTTGGCGTACCGGGCGTGGCAGTCGCTTCGCCGGTAGAGCAATTGCTCTGAGGCGCTGCAGCCTTCAGGCGCTCTGGCACACAGAGGCCAGGCGCTGCGAGTGCTCGCTCTCAAAATCAAGAAACACCCGGATCTGCGGCGACCCGTGAGACGCTGAAAACCGCAGCGGGCTGAACGCGCTTTATGGCGCAGCGCCGTAGCTGCGTGCCACGGATTCAGCCACGCAGGCTGGCTTGTCGCTGCCCTCGCGCTCCACCGTCACCAGCCAGGTCATCTGCAACCCGTCGGGCGCCAGGGGCTCAGTGGCCTGCAGCACCAGCCGCGCGCGCAGGCGGCTGCCCACTGGCACGGGTGCCGTAAAGCGCACCCGGTTCAGGCCGTAGTTCACGCCCATGCGGGCGCCTTCGATGCGCATTCCGCCCTCAAAAAATCGCGGAATCAGCGACAGCGTGAGAAAGCCATGGGCAATGGGCGCACCAAACGGCCCGGCCTTGGCCCGCTCGGGGTCTACATGGATCCACTGGTGGTCGCCCGTGGCCTGGGCAAACAGGTTGACCTGTTCCTGCGTGATGGTGATCCAGTCGGTCACGGCGACTTCCTGGCCCACGCAGGCGCTGACTTCAGAATAAGAGCGGAAGGTTTTCATGCGGGCAATGGTGCGCCGCTACCCGCCCGGCGCCTGTCAGGCGCGTGACAGCGACACCCCGTGCTGCCTGCGGTTTTCAGGCGTCCAGCCAGGTGCAGATCCCCTGCCACTGCTCCAGGTCACGCGCCACGCGTGCGGGCGCCACATCGAACAGCGTGAGCCCGTGCGCTGCCAGGTGCACATAGTTTTGCGTGTCGCGCAGATAGCCCAGCACCGGGAAACCCAGGCTGTCGACAAAGTGGTGCAACTGCTCGGCGGCCTTGGTGCGCGCATCCACCCGCATGCCCACAATGCCCACCTGCACGCCCGCGGCGTGGCGGTGCTCGGCCAGCTGGTCCAGAAAAGCGCGCGTGGCAAAAATATCAAACACGCTGGGCTGCAGCGGCACGATGATGCGGTCGGCCAGCTTGAGCACATCGCCCAGACGCCGGCCATGCAGGCCCGCCGGGGTGTCGAGCACCGTGTGCGAACTGCCCTTGGGCGGCTTGGTGATCTCGTCGGCACTGACATCCCATGCGCCAATCGGGCGGGCGGCGGGCGGGCGCAGGCCCAGCCACAGACGGGCAGACTGCTGGCGATCGGTGTCCCCCAGGATCACCGGATGCCCATGGCGGGCGTAATACCCGGCCACGTTGGTGGACAGCGTGGACTTGCCCACGCCGCCCTTGGGATTGGCAACAACGACCACTGGCATGACACAACCTCCCGGAATTATCCGTTGGATAAAATTTGAATGGAATCAGCCTCTAGCGCTTATACATCAAGCGCTAGTAGCTATTATTTAAATAGCATTTTTAACTCACGCGTGCTGCCCGCCACGCTTGACAAAAAACAGCCCCGCACCCACCGCCATGAGCAGCCCGCCAAACACCCGGTTTTGCGTGCGTACCGCACGGGCACTGCGCATCAGGCGGCGCAGGGCGCTGGCACCCGCTGCGTAGCCATGCATCACGGTCACGTCCACCGCCACGGTGGTAGCGGCCATCACCAGCAACTGCAGCCAAAGCGGGCGGCCCTCGGTCATGAACTGGGGCAGCACAGCCACCATGAAGATGATGCCCTTGGGGTTGGTGGCGTTGGTCAGAAAACCCGTCAGAAAACGCTTTTTCCAGGGGCCGGCCGGAGCCGCGTCGTTTCCTTGAATGGGCGAGGTGGCACCCGCGCGCCACTGGCACCAGCCCACATAGATGAGATAGCAGGCGCCCAGCACCTTGACCACGCTGAAAGCCACCTCGGAAGCCAGCAGCAGCGAGCCCACGCCCGCACCGGCAATCAGCAAGATCAGCAACAGCCCGGCCTGCAGCCCGGCAATGGTGGCCCCGGTCTTGCGCACGCCATACGACAGGCCGTGGCTCATCGACAGCACGGCCCCCGAGCCCGGCGACACCGCAATCAGGCAAGACGCCGCAAAAAAAGCCAGCCAAGTCTGCAAGTCCATAAAAAAGCCCCAAGCGAGAAGGGCTGGCATCTTAGCAACGGAACTTCCGATGCACGCAACAGCGGCAAAAACCGGCTCCACTGAAGCGATGCGCCGGCAACCCCACCGTCCACCCGGTCGGGGCCGAGGCTGCCCAAGCCCATGCGCCCCCTGCCCACGGACCTTCATCCGGCCCATGGCAAGCGGGTTGGCCTGCGGCGGGCATAAAAATCAAGCAAAATAGGCTCTCTTCCGTTTCGGGTGGAGCGCTACAGTTCAAAAAAATCTGTTGACACCCCCTGAACAGGAGCCGTTCCGATGCAAGAAGCATTGTTTTGCCAAGCGTTAGGCCTTGCAGCCCCCTGGGCGGTCGAGCGTGTTGAACTGGACGTGGAGCGCAGCCGCATCGACCTGTACGTTGTCTGGCGCTCAGGCAGTGCAGCATGCCCGGCGTGCTCGGCCGCTGATCAAAAGCTCCATGACCACCGCCAGCGCAGCTGGCGGCATCTGGACTTCTTTCAGTTCGAGG
>NZ_QOZT01000048.1:0-28767 GCF_003345135.1 Acidovorax sp. BoFeN1 | reverse complement strand
GTGTTGGGGTTGGGGGGGGCACGGTAGTGTCTGACACGCTCAAAAAGGGGCCGTTGGGTCTGTTGGTAGGGCCTGCTGAAACTCGAACCGTTCGCCCCGTGCTGGTCGAGGGGCTTCGACCAGCACAGTCCGAACGGTGGTGGAGACTTTAAAGGGCCAGAACAACAGGCAACTGAAGCGATAAAGCTCTTGATTGTCCGCGATCTGTGCAAGGGGTGCCCGGGCGCTGGCCCACGCGAAATGCCCTGCGTCACTATCATGGTGGGTTTTTCTGCTTTTCTGGCGTGCGCCCACTGTGAACCCTTCCTTGCCCCACCGACCTGCTGATGATCAGCCCTCTGGCCCCTCGGGTCTTTATCTGGGGCACGCCCTGGCGCAGCAGCGCATCAGCATTCGCGGCGCGCGCACGCACAACCTCAAAAACATCGACCTCGACATCCCGCGCAACCAGCTGGTGGTGATCACGGGGCTGTCGGGCTCGGGCAAGTCCAGCCTGGCGTTTGACACGCTGTATGCCGAAGGCCAGCGGCGCTACGTGGAGAGCCTGTCGGCCTATGCGCGGCAGTTTCTGGGGCGGCTGGACAAGCCCGATGTGGATTTGATCGAAGGCCTGTCGCCGGCGATTTCCATCGAGCAAAAGGCCACCAGCCACAACCCGCGCTCCACCGTGGGCACGGTGACCGAGATCCACGATTACCTGCGCCTGTTGTACGCCCGCGCGGGCACCCCGTTTTGCCCCGACCACGGCCTGCCGCTGGCTGCGCAGACCGTGAGCCAGATGGTGGACGCCGTGCTGGCCCTGCCCGAGGACACCAAGCTGATGATCCTGGCGCCCGTGGCGCGCGAGAAAAAGGGCGAGTTCACCGAGCTGTTTGCGCAGATGCAGGCGCTGGGCTACATCCGCTTTCGGGTGGATGGCCAGACTTACGAGCACGAGAATCTGCCCGCGCTGAAAAAGACCGAGAAGCACAACATCGACGTGGTGATCGACCGTGTGAAAGTGCGGGCCGACCTGCAGCAGCGCCTGGCCGAGAGCATTGAAGCCGCCCTGCGCGTGGGTGGTCACGAGGGCAACGGCCGCGTGCTGGCGCTGGAGATGGACACCGGCCAAGAGCACCTGTTCAGCAGCAAGTTCGCCTGCCCGGTGTGCAGCTATTCGCTGGCCGAGCTGGAGCCGCGCCTGTTCTCCTTCAACTCGCCCATGGGCGCGTGCCCGGCGTGCGACGGCATTGGCCAGCGCGAGGTGTTCGACCCGGCGCGCGTGGTGGCCTTCCCCACGCTCAGCCTGGCCAGTGGCGCCATCAAGGGCTGGGACCGGCGCAATGGCTACTACTTTGCCATGCTCGAAAGCCTGGCGCGGCACTACGAGTTCGATATTGATGCGCCGTTCGAGTCGCTGCCCGCGCCGGTGCAGCACGCCATCCTGCATGGCTCGGGCGAGGAAGAAATCGCCTTCAGCTACCATCTAGACAGCGGCGCCTCCAAGGGCAAAGCGGTCGTCAAAAAGCACGTGTTCGAGGGCATCCTGCCCAACATGGCGCGCCGCTACCGCGAGACCGATTCGGTGGTGGTGCGCGAAGACCTGGCCCGCTACCGCAGCACCCAGCCCTGCCCCGAATGCCACGGCGTGCGCCTGCGCCGCGAGGCCCGCCATGTGAAACTGGGCGAGGGCGAACAGGCCCGCGCCATTTATGAAGTGAGCCACGCCACGCTCAGTGATGCGCACGCCTGGTTCAATGACCTCAAGCTCACCGGCGCCAAGGCCGAGATCGCCGACAAGGTGGTGCGCGAGATCGCCACACGCCTGCAGTTCCTGAACGACGTGGGCCTGAGCTATCTGAGCCTGGACCGCAGCGCCGAGACTCTCTCCGGCGGCGAGGCGCAGCGCATCCGCCTCGCATCACAAATAGGCTCGGGCCTCACGGGCGTGATGTATGTGCTGGATGAGCCCAGCATCGGCCTGCACCAGCGCGACAACGACCGGCTGATTGCCACCCTCAAGCACCTGCGCGACATTGGCAACAGCGTGATTGTGGTCGAGCACGACGAAGACATGATGCGTGCCGCTGACCAGGTGATCGACATGGGGCCCGGCGCGGGCGTGCATGGCGGGCGCGTGATGGCGCAGGGCACTTACGACGAGGTGCGCGCCAATGCACAGTCGCTCACGGGCCAGTACCTCTCGGGCGCGCGCTCGATTGCCGTGCCCAAGCGCCGCACGCCCTGGCTGCCGGTGCTGGAGCAGGCCGCGTCGGTGGTGGAGGCCAAGGCCAAATCGCGCTTTCCGCAGACCGAGGCCAGCAAGCGCCGCGCCGAGCGCATGGCCGAACACCATGCGCGCCAGGGCGCCGTACAGGCGCTGCGCGTGGCGGGCGCCACGGGCAACAACCTGAAGGGCGTGACGGTGGACTTCCCCGTTGGCCTGCTGACCTGCGTGACGGGTGTTTCGGGCTCGGGCAAAAGCACGCTGGTCAACGACACGCTGTACGCCGCGGTGGCGCGCCAGCTCTACCGCGCGCACGACGAACCGGCCGCGCACGATGAGATCGTGGGCATCGAATACTTCGACAAGGTCATCAACGTGGACCAGAGCCCCATCGGCCGCACGCCGCGCAGCAACCCCGCCACCTATACCGGCCTGTTTACACCCATCCGCGAGCTGATGGCCGAGGTCAACACCGCCAAAGAGCGCGGCTACGGCCCGGGGCGCTTCAGCTTCAACGTGGCCGGTGGCCGCTGCGAGGCCTGCCAGGGCGACGGCGTGGTGAAGGTGGAGATGCACTTCTTGCCCGACGTGTATGTGCCCTGCGACATCTGCCACGGCCAGCGCTACAACCGCGAGACGCTGGAAGTGCTGTGGAAGGGCAAGAACATCGCACAAATTTTGGAGCTGACGGTGGAGGACGCCGCCGCCTTCTTCAAGGACGTGCCCACCATTGCGCGCAAGCTGCAGACGCTGCTGGACGTGGGCCTCTCGTACATCCGCCTGGGCCAGTCGGCCACCACGCTCTCGGGCGGCGAGGCGCAGCGTGTGAAGCTGGCGCAAGAGCTCTCCAAACGCGACACCGGCCGCACGCTCTACATCCTGGACGAGCCCACCACCGGGCTGCACTTTGCCGACATCGACCTGCTGCTCAAGGTGCTGCACCAGCTGCGCGATGCGGGCAACACCATCGTCATCATCGAGCACAACCTCGACGTGATCAAAACCGCCGACTGGCTCATCGACATGGGCCCCGAGGGCGGCGCGGGCGGCGGTACCGTGGTGGGGGTGGGCACGCCCGAAGAGCTGGCGGCGAACCCGGCCAGCCACACCGGGCAATACCTCGCGCGCTATCTGGCGTAGGGGGCTCGTAGCGAGAGAGAGGTCGTTGCATCGGCCCCACCCGCAAGGCGCCAGTGGGTTGGCGTGCTTTTATGGGCAAAACGGCCTCAAGCGCTTATCTATTAAGCGCAAGCAGCTATTATATTGATAGCTAATCAGTGCGCACGAGCCGCCAGCTTGCGGTACAGCGTCTGCCGGCTGATACCGAGCTGGCGTGCGGCCTGCGACATGTTGCCGCGCGCGGCCTGCAGGGCCTGGTCGATGGCGGCGGTGGACAGTTGCTGCAGACTCAGCGCTGCAGGTGCCGTGGGCGTGTCTGGAGTGTCTGGCGGGTGGCCGAATGCCAATGGCGCCACCTCCAATGTCTGCACCAGGTCGTCGGGCATGTGCTCCCAGCGCAGGGTGTCTTCGCCCTCGACCAGCATGGCGCAGGCGGTGCGCAGCACGCTGGCCAGCTGGCGCAGGTTGCCGGGCCAGGGGTGGGCGGCCAGGCGGGCCAGCAGGTCGGGGGCCACTTCCACGTCCACAGGCAGGCCTTGTTCGGTGGCCAGGTCGGACAGCAGCCGCCGCAGCAGCGCCACGAAGTCGCTGCGCTCGCGCAGCGCAGGCAGCTGCACCGTGAGGCCGTTGATGCGGTAGTACAGGTCTTGCCGAAAGCGCCCCTGCTCTGCGGCTTGCATGAGTTGGTTGTGGGTGGCGCAGACCAGTGCAAAGTCCACCGGCACGGCCTTGCTGGCGCCCACGGGTGTCACGCTGCGCTCTTGCAGCACGCGCAGCAGGCGGGTTTGCAGGGCCAGGGGCATGTCGCCGATTTCATCGAGGAACAGCGTGCCGCCATGGGCCTCGCGCAGGCGGCCGAGGTGGCCCTCCTTGCGTGCGCCGGTGAACGCACCGGCCACATGGCCAAACAGCTCGGATTCGATGAGGTTCTCGGGGATGGCGGCGCAGTTGATGGCCACAAAAGGCGCGTTGCACCGGGGGCCGCTGGCGTGCAGGGCACGCGCAAACACCTCTTTGCCCACGCCTGATTCGCCCTGGATGAGCACCGGGATGGGCTTGGCCACCACGCGGCGGGCCTTGTCGGCTGCGGTGCGCCAGCGGGCGTCGCCGGTGTCCAGCAGCGCCAGTGCGTCTTGCGTCGGTGCAGCGCGGGCAGCCGTGTTGGACTGCGACGGGGTCATCCACGCGGCGGCATCCATCTGTACTTGGGCAAACAGCAGCCCACTGATGCCGTTCAGGCCCAGCACCCGCAAGGCCTGGGGCTGCTGGGGGCGGCGTTTGTGGTGCGAGAGCAGGTCATCGAGCCGCACATCCAGCACACGCTCCAGCAAGATGGCGCCCACGTCGCCCGCGTGCAGGCCCAGCTGCACCAGGCCCACGCGATTGGCGCCCACGATCCAGCCGTCGGCGGACACCGCCACGATGCCTTCGGCCACACTGCCAATGCCCTCGGGCGCGCTGTGCAGGTGCAGGCGGATGTTGCGTTTGCAGGTGGCGGCCAGCAGGCGGTTTTCGATCATGCGCGCTGCGGTGCTGACCAGGCCCAGCGTGTGGGCGTGGCCGTTGCGGTGGTCGCCCGAGATGTCGAGGATGCCCAGCAGCTCGCCCGTGGCCGAGAGGATGGGCGAGGCCGCGCAGGTGAGAAAGCTGTTGCGCTCCAGAAAATGCTCGCCGCCGTGCACTTCCACCGCCGTGCCTTCGGCCAGCGCCGTGCCGATGGCGTTGGTACCCCGGTGGGATTCGTGCCACGAGGCGCCGCTGGTGAGCGCCACGCGCTCGGCCTTGTCCACAAAGTAGGGGTCGCCCAGCGTGTGCATGAGCATGCCGCGCCGATCGGCCAGCACCACCACGCTCTGGCTGTGCCGCACCTGCTCGAACAGGTATTCCATGACGGGGCGCGAATGCGCGAGCAGCTCGGGGTTGCTGGCCAGCACATGGCGCAAGGTGCCGCTGCTGGGGTGGTCGATGGACTGGGGCCGCCCGGTGGGCATCAGGCCGGCCGCCATGCTGCGCGACCAGGAGCGGGCCAGGCGCTCGTCCACCAGGCCGCTGGGGCACTGGCCGGATTCCAGCAGGTGCTGGCGGGCCTGTCGCAGGGTGACGGGGGTGGTGAGGGGGCGCACGCTTTGTCTCCGTGCAGGGTCATGGTGCCCTGCTTTGAATGGGTTTGCGGGAGTATGGCGTGCTGCGCCGCCGGGGGCAAGGGCATGGCCACCGGGGTCGTGCCAACTGTTCCATTTCGTGACAGGTGTCGCGTGCCAATACAACGCGGATGTTGTCCGCTGCAACAGCAGCAACACCTGAGCGGAAAAAAATCCCAATGAAATCAATGGTCCACGCGCCCTGCAACGCTGGCATGGGTCTTGAGTAGAGAGTTGGCATCGGAACGGCCCACAGGGCGGTCCGATAGCCACAACAACCTCAGGAGACAACACCATGACCGTTTACGCAGCCCCCGGCGCCGCTGGCGCCAAGATCGCCTACAAGCCCCAGTACAACAACTTCATCGGCGGCAAGTTCGTGGCCCCGGTCAAGGGCCAGTACTTTGATGTGATCTCGCCGGTGAACGGCCAGGTCTACACGCAAGCCGCCCGCTCCACCGCCGAAGACATCGATCTGGCGCTGGACGCGGCCCACGCCGCCGCCGACGCCTGGGGCAAGACCTCGGCCACCGAGCGCTCCAACATCCTGCTGAAGATCGCCGACCGCCTGGAGGCCAACCTCGAACTGCTGGCCTACGCCGAAACCGTGGACAACGGCAAGCCGATCCGCGAAACCCTGAACGCCGACATCCCGCTCGCCGTGGACCACTTCCGCTACTTCGCCGGCTGCCTGCGTGGCGAAGAAGGTTCCATGAGCGAAATCGATGGCAACACCGTGGCCTACCACTTCAAGGAACCGCTGGGTGTCGTTGGCCAGATCATTCCCTGGAACTTTCCGATCCTGATGGCCGCGTGGAAGATTCCGCCGGCCCTGGCCGCTGGCAACTGTGTGGTCCTCAAGCCCGCCGAGTCCACCCCCATCAGCCTGCTGATCCTGATCGAACTGATCGCCGACCTGCTGCCCCCGGGCGTGCTGAACATCGTCAACGGTTACGGCCGTGAAGCCGGCATGCCGCTAGCCACCAGCAAGCGCATCGCCAAGATCGCCTTCACCGGCTCCACCACCACGGGCCGCGTGATCGCCCAGGCCGCCGCCAACAACCTGATCCCTGCCACGCTGGAACTGGGTGGCAAGAGCCCCAACATCTTCTTTGCCGACATCATGGACAAGGACGATGCGTTCCTCGACAAGGCGATCGAAGGCCTGGTGCTGTTCGCGTTCAACCAGGGCGAGGTCTGCACCTCCCCGAGCCGCGCGCTGATCCAGGAAAGCATTTACGACAAGTTCATGGAGCGCGTCTTGAAGCGCGTGGCCGCCATCAAGATGGGCAGCCCGCTGGACACCGACACCATGATGGGTGCACAGGCTTCCAAAGAACAGCTGACCAAGATCTTGAGCTACCTGGAGCTGGGCAAGGCCGAAGGCGCGCAGGTGCTGATCGGTGGCGAGCAGGCCAAGGTGGGTGGCGATCTGGACGGCGGCTACTACGTGCAGCCCACGCTGTTCAAGGGCCACAACAAGATGCGCATCTTCCAGGAAGAAATCTTTGGCCCCGTGCTGGCCGTGACCACCTTCAAGGACGAAGCCGAAGCCCTGGCCATTGCCAACGACACGCTGTACGGCCTGGGCGCCGGCGTGTGGAGCCGCAACGGCAACGTGGCCTACCGCATGGGCCGCGCGATCAAGGCCGGTCGCGTGTGGACCAACTGCTACCACGCCTACCCGGCGCACGCTGCTTTCGGTGGCTACAAGGAGTCGGGCCTGGGCCGCGAAAACCACAAGGCCATGCTCGGCCACTACCAGCAAACGAAGAACCTGCTGGTGAGCTACAGCGAGAACAAGCTGGGCTTCTTTTAAGCCGGTTTGATGGGGGTCAACGGGCAGCCTCAAACCCCGCTTTGCCAAGCCGTGCCGGGCGTACGATTTTGGCAAAGCACCCCCAGCCCTGGGCGATGACCGCAGCGCCTCGCCCTCTGGCCCGACCGCCCCGCCGCACCGATGGCGGGCGCGGGCTGGCCCGCAGCGCCCCAGGGTCAAGGGCATGCTCCCGCTCTGCAGCGCACCCACATTCCCATACCTACAGCGATACCAAGGAGGTTCACAATGACCAGTACGTTCTTCATGCCCAGTGTCAACATCATGGGCGCAGGCTGTCTGCAAGAAGCCATGGTGGCCCTGAAGGGTCACGGCTTTCGCAAGGCGCTGATCGTTACCGACGCCGTGCTCAGCAAGCTCGGCGTGGCGGCGCGCATCCAGGCCCAGCTGGCCGGGCAGCAGATTGCCTCGGTGGTGTTTGATGGCACCCAGCCTAACCCCACCGTGGGCAATGTGCGCGCCGGGCTGGCGCAGCTCAAGGCTGAGCAGTGCGACTTCGTGATCTCGCTCGGCGGCGGCTCCCCGCACGACTGTGCCAAGGGCATTGCCCTGTGCGCCACCAACGGCGGCGAGATTGCCGACTACGAGGGCGTGGACCGCTCTGCCAAGCCGCAGCTGCCCCTGGTGGCCATCAACACCACCGCAGGCACGGCCAGCGAGATGACGCGCTTTTGCATCATCACCGACGAAACGCGCCACATCAAGATGGCCATCGTGGACCGCAACGTCACGCCCATCCTGTCCGTCAACGACCCCGAGCTGATGCTGGCCAAGCCCAAGGGCCTCACGGCTGCCACCGGCATGGATGCGCTGACCCACGCGGTGGAGGCCTATGTGTCCACCGCCGCCACGCCCATCACCGATGCCTGCGCGCTGAAGGCGGTGGAGCTGATCGCCCGCCACCTGCGCACCGCCGTGAACCATGGCGACGACCTGAACGCCCGCGAGCAGATGGCGTATGCGCAGTTTCTGGCCGGCATGGCGTTCAACAACGCATCGCTGGGCTATGTGCATGCCATGGCGCACCAGCTGGGCGGCTTTTACGACCTGCCCCACGGCGTGTGCAATGCGCTGCTGCTGCCGCATGTGGAGGCGTTCAACGTGCCCACGTCGGCCGCGCGCCTGCGCGATGTGGCGCACGCCATGGGCGTGGATGTGGCGGGGCTGGACGCCGAAGCGGGCGCACAAGCCTGCCTGGCCGCCATCCGCCAGCTGGCGCTGGACGTGGGCATTCCCAAGTGTCTGGCCGACCTGGGCGTGAAGGAAGCGGACATTCCGCTGCTGGCCACCAATGCATTGAAAGATGCCTGCGGCCTGACCAACCCGCGCACCGCCACGCAGGCGGACATTGAAGGCATCTTCCGCGGGGCCATGACGGCCTGACGCCATGAAGGCCATGGACGCCGTGGATTCCACACACGCCAGCGGCACCCCGCCACCCCCACGGGTGGTGGCCACGCCCGCCGCGCTGGAGCTGCTGGCCTTGCTGCAAGCCAAGCACGGCCAGGACCTGATGTTCCACCAAAGCGGTGGCTGCTGCGACAACAGCGCCGCCAACTGCTACCTGCCCGGCGAGATCACCATGGGTGCGGGCGATGTGTACCTGGGCGACATTGGCGGCTGCCGCTTCTACATGGGCAAGGCCCAGTACGAGACCTGGAAGCACACGCAGCTCATCATCGATGTGATCGACGGGCACGGCGGTGGCACCTTCTCGCTGGAGGGGCCGGAGGGCAAGGCCTTCCACACGCGCTCTCGCGTGTTCACCGCGATGGAGCTGGCGGAGCTGGCAGTGCAAGAAGACCGGTGCGCTCCACCATCACCGCTGTGAAACGGCGAAAAATAGTGCTAAAACAGCCTCAAGCGCTTACCCAGTAAGCGCAAACAGCTATTGAATTTGTAGCGACTGGCGTGTGCGCTGCAGCGATGCCTGACCCAGGTGGCTGCCGCCTTCGTCTTCTAGTTGGAACACCGACACCACCTGCACCAGGTCTTCGGCCTGGCTCTTGAGGCTGCTGGCGGCGGCGGCCATTTCTTCGACCAGCGCGGCGTTTTGCTGCGTGACCTGGTCCATCTGCGTCACGGCCTCGCCCACTTGGGCCACGCCCAGCGACTGCTCGTGGCTGGCCGCGCTGATCTCGCCGACGATGTCGGTCACACGGCGGATGGCGCCCACCACTTCGCTCATGGTGGCGCCGGCGCGGTCTACCAGGGCGCTGCCCTGGGCCACGCGCTCCACGCTGGCGCTGATAAGCGACTTGATCTCGCGCGCGGCTTCGGCGCTGCGGCCGGCCAGGCTACGCACTTCGCTGGCAACCACCGCAAAGCCACGGCCCTGCTCGCCGGCGCGGGCAGCTTCCACGGCGGCATTGAGCGCCAGGATGTTGGTCTGAAAGGCGATCGAGTCGATCACGCCAATGATGTCGGAGATCTTCTGCGACGAGGCGTTGATGCCATGCATGGTGTCGACCACCTGCGCAACCACTTCGCCGCCCTGCACGGCCACGGTGCTGGCGTTGGCGGCCAGCTGGCTGGCCTGCTGCGCGCTGTCGGCGTTTTGCCGCACGGTGGCATTGAGCTGCTCCATGGATGCTGCGGTTTCTTCCAGCGCGCTGGCCTGGCTTTCGGTGCGGGCCGACAGGTCGGTGTTGCCCTGGGCGATCTGCACGCTGGCAGTGGCCACGCTCTCGGACCCGCCGCGCACATTGCGCACCACATCGGTGAGCTGCCGGCGCATCTGCAGCAAGGCCTCCAGCAACTGGCCGACCTCGTTGGTGCCGTGGGCGATGGGGCCACCGCTCAGGTCGCCCTGCGCCACGGCGCGCGACAGCTGCACGGCCTGCGCAAGCGGCTGGGTCATGGAGCGCACAAACACCAGGGCCATGCCGGTGGTGAGCGACAGTGTCGCCACCAGTGCCACCGCCACCCACAGCAGGCTTTGCTGCAGGTTGGAGACGCGGTTGTCCAGGGCCTGTGTCAGGTTGCCTGCGGCCTGGGCGTTGAGGGCGTACAGCGCTTCGATGGTGCGGGTGAAATGGTCGAAATAGTCCTTGGCCGGCAGCTTGAATTCGGTGGCGTTGATCACCTCGCTCTCCAGCAGTTGAAGCGACTGCGTGATCAGGCCCTGGATTTCCTGGGTCTTGCTGCCCATCGATTGGCGAAACTGCGGGTTGCGTTCCAGCGCCCGGTCGAAGCTGCGCAGTGTTTCTGCCTGCAGCTCGGTCACGCGCTGGCGCAGCACCACCAGCTGCCCCTTGTCTTGCGGGGGCAGCTCGCCGCGCCCCAGAAACCCCGAGCCCTGCGCCCGCAAAACGCCCAATTTTTCACCCAGCATCGGGGCATGGACCAGCGATGCCTGGATCAGCGCATGGGTGTCGGTGTCTGGGTCGGTTTGCAGGCCGTAGGCGTGCAGCAGGCCCTCGTTGATCAACATGATCGAGGCAATCAGCTGGGTGTGCTGCGCCGTGCTTTGCGCAGTCTGCAGGCTGCGTGCGGCCACGGCCTGCTCCAGGGTCTTCCAGGTTTGCTGGGCTTGTGTCCATGCGCTGTTTTGCGCGGCGGGCACCTGCGCTGCGGCAAAGCTGGCCGCCACTTCTGCCATGGCTTTTTCCAGGGCGTCGCGGGCCGCGGGCCGGCGCGCCGCCAGCGCCTCGTCTCCGCCCAGCATGCCGGCCGACAGACCCCGGTGCACCTGCATCAACTGCACCACCTTGTTCACCACCAGTGCGGGCACGGCACCCACCGATTCATGCCGCGCTGCCGCGATGGAGCGCAGTGAATCGCTCACATAAAGGTACGTGGGCAGGGCGCTCATCATCAACCCGATCGTGCCCAAGATCATGAATTTCTGAAGCAGGCCAAGGCGATGGAGGATGGACATGGCAATAAGCGCACACATGCGCAGGTCGTGGAAACACAAAGACCGAAGCGTGTTGTCGGCCACAAGAAGTCTGCAGGCCCATGGCGGGTATTGCAAGCTGTAACGTAATGTACGGAGATTGGCATCGGACCGGGTTGACGCATATCAAGTCAAGACGCTGTCGGCGGACCATGACAGGGCCCCTCCAGGTCGTTGGAGGGGCGCCGTCCCCGGGTTGGGCTGGCGCAGCCGATCCGGGCGCTGGTGAATAATGTCCTGACTGTCCCAACTGCGGAGAATTCCCGGCATGCATTCCATCACCTTGCGTTTCATGGCCGCATCCGGCGCCTCATCGGCCTCGGGCCGCATTCAGGGTGGGGCCGTGTTGCTGTGGGTGGACGAAGCCGGGCTGGCCTGCGCCAGTGCCTGGGCGCACTGCGCCTGCGTGACGGCCTTCATGGGCGGTGCCAGCTTTCTGCGGCCCGTTCGCTCCGGGGATCTGGTGGAGGTGGAGGCCCGCCTGGCCTACACGGGCAGCAGCAGCATGAGCATGGTGGTGGAGGTGCGGGCGGGCAGCATCCAGGACAGGGACTTGCAGCCCGTGACCCACTGTGTGGTGGTGTATGCCGCCGTGGATGACGATGGACAGCCTCGAGCCGTGGACGCCTGGACCCCCGAAACCCCCGGCGACATCGCGCTGGCCCAGCGCGTCAAGGCCCAAATCGACGCTGCGCGCGCGGCGCAGTAAGGCGGCGAATGACCACTGCGCCGGGGCCGATGCGGGCCCGCGATCTTCTGGCTGCGCTCGCGGTGGTTGTGCTGTGGGGCGTGAACTTCGTGGCCATGAAGTGGGGCCTGCGCAGCTTTACGCCATTTCAGCTGGGCGCCTTGCGCTACCTGTGCGCGGCCCTGCCCCTGGTGCTGCTGGTGCAGGCACCCCGCCTGCATTGGCGCTGGGTGCTGCTGTTTGGCGCTTTCCAGGGCGTGGGGCAGTTCGGCTTTTTGTTTGTGGCACTGCAAATGGGCATGACGGCGGCGTTGGCCAGCGTGCTGCTGCAAACCCAGGTGTTCTTCACCGCGCTGTTCGGTTTTGGTGTGCTGCACGAGCGCCCGGGCCGGCCGCTGGTGCTGGGGCTGGCGCTGGCGGGGCTGGGGCTGCTGTGTTTTGCCATGAACCATCTGCAGCCAGGCGCTGCCACGGCCGGCACCACGTTGGCGGGCCTGCTGCTGACGCTGTGCGCGGCGGCTTCGTGGGCGGCATCGAACATCGTCTCGCGCCTGGCACAGCAAGCCTCGCCGGGCTACAACCCCCTGTCTTTCGTGATCTGGAGCAGCCTGGTGCCCGTGCTGCCCTTCATCCTGCTGTCTCTCTGGTTCGATCCGGACGCGGGCCGCTGGATCGATCCCGCCGCCTGGGCCGCCGTGCCGCTGGTGGCCTGGCTGTCGTTGGCCTATCTGGGCTGGGCGGCCACGGTGCTGGGCTACGGCATGTGGACCAGCCTGCTCAAGCGCTACCCGGCTAACCGCGTGGCACCCTTCAGCCTGGGCGTGCCGCTGGTGGGCATGGCGGCGGGCCTGTGGGTACTCGGCGAGGTCGTCACCGCATGGCAATGGGCGGGCGTGGCCTGCGTGGTGCTTGCCCTGGTGTGCGTGGTGCTGGGGCCAAGATTAGGCATGAAATAGCCCTGTAGCGCTTATCTGGAAAGCGCTGACAGCTATCTATTTAATAGTGGCAGTGGCTGGCCGCACCCCGGTGCCGGGGGCGGGGGCATCACAGCAACCGACGGCGTGCGTAGCGCACCACGGTAACGCCAGCGCGGGCCTGGCGCGTAGAGGGCATCACCAGCACGCAGTCATCGTAGGGCGTGGCGACGGGTTCGCCATCGTTGTCGCCTATCACCGTGCCTGCCTGCGCGATCACTTCCAGTCCGGTGAAGGGTGCGTTGAAACGGAAGGCGCTGCTGCGGGCGACCACGGGGCCCGTGACCTCAAGCGCCCACTGGCGGGGTGCATCGGCCAGGCGCCAGCCGGGCAGCCTGCGGTCCAGCTCCGCCGTTTGGACCACGCCGGCTGTTTCGAGAAAGCGCACGCACTGGTCCTGTGCCACGGCGCGGCTGGCGGGGTCGCCGTGGAACCCGCACTCGATCAGCAGCGAACGCGAATCGCCGCCCTGCCCCGGGGCCTCGCCATCGGGCAGGCCAAAGCGCCCATAGTCGCGCATGCGTACGCCGTCTTTGTGCCCGGCATCGATCACGATGTGCTCGGGCGAGCGCATGGCGCGCGCCAGTTGCAGGTTGCGTGGCTGGACCCCGGTGAGCAGCAGCGGGGCCGAGGGCTCATGCATGGAATGGATGTCGAGCAGCCAGTCGGCCTGCGCTACCCACGGACGCAGCGCGGCGGCGCGGCGGCGCTCGTTGGTTTCCGCGGCGTCGATGCGCTCGTCCAGCCATTGGCGGTTCAGGTCTTCGTCGGTGAAGCGCGAGGCATCGTGGTTGCCGGCGTCAAAGCGGTCGAACGCATCCAGGTTGCAAAAGGCCAGGGTCAGCCGACCTTTCTGCGGGCGCAGCGCTGCCTCCAGCAAACCCTTGAGGGCCCAGGCGCCGCACAGTTCATTGCCATGCACCAGGGCGCTGATCATCACGTGGCGCCCGGGCACACCCGAGTCGAAGTGCCACACGCCTGGCGTGCCGGTGTTGCCTGTACGCCAGGCGCTCAGGTCTGGTGCGGGCAACGTGAAGCTGAGGGCCGTTGGGGGAGGGAGGACGGTGCTCATTCTTCGATCTTGGCGAATTCAACAATCTGTTTGTACTTGGCCACTTCGGCGGCCAAAAACTTGTCGATGTTCACGCTGGGTGACGACACCGTCGAGCCGCTGCTCTCCAGCTTCTTGCGCAGCTCGGGTGCCTGCAGTGCTTCGTTCAGCGCTTTCTTGAGTTTGTCGAACACCGGTTTGGGCAAATGCGCGGGGGCCATGAGCGCGAACCAGACGCCAATGTCCACGTTCTTGTACTGGGCTGATTCAGAGATCGCCGGGATATCGGGCGTGGCGGCCGAGCGCGTGGCTTCGGTGGTGCCCAGTGCGATTACCTTGCCGCTCTTGATGTGCGGCAGACCGCTGGACAACACGAACACGCCGTACTCCAGGTTGTTGCCCATCAGGTCGTTGGTCAGCGGCGCCACACCGCGGTAGGGGATATGCGTCATGAACAGCTTGCCCTGTTCTTTGATCATCTCGCCCGCCAAGTGCAGCGAGGTGCCCACGCCCGAGCTGCCGTAGCTGAACTTGCCGGGGTTCTTGGAGACTTTCTGCGTGAACTCTGCCAGGTTCTTCACCCCGGAGCCGGTGGACGCCACCAGCACCAGGGGTTGCGAGGCGATCAGGCCGATGGCTGTGAAGTCCTTGATGTCGTACTTGACCTTCTTGGTCACCAGCTTGTTGATGGCGATCTCGTTGCTCGCCCCCACCAGCAGGGTGTAGCCGTCCGGTGCGGCGCTGGCCACTTTTTGCGCGCCAATGGCACCGCCGGCACCCCCAATGTTCTCTATCACCACCGGCACGCCCAGGCGGTTGCCCAGCTCGGTGGCCACCACCCGGCCCGTCAGGTCGGTGCTGCCGCCCGGCGGATAACCCACCACGATCGTGATGGGCTTGCTGGGATACGAGGCTTCCTGGGCGACTGCCGGGGCGCTGGCCAGCACGGCCAGGCTGCAGGCCAGGGCGGCGCGGCGAGAGAGATGGAGGGTGTGCATGGCAGTTGTCCTTGTGGTGGGGTTTGCCCATTGTGGGAACGCGCACAGGCTTCGTTGGTGCCGAAACGGCACCAGTCGGTGCGTAGTTGGGCCAAGTGCTTGTGCTTGTGCTTGTGCTTGTGCTTGCGCTGTTGCGGTCAGCGCAGCGTCACGGTCTGCCACAAGGCTTCGGCCAGCGGGCCCAGGCGGCGCTTGGGCCGGTACAGGCGCACGTCAAAGCGCACTTCCATTGCCTCGCTGCCCGCGCGTGCGAGGCAGCCGCTCTTGCAGTCGGCATGCACCATCGACCAAGGAAGCCAGGCCACACCGAGTCCCTTTTGCACGTATTCGTAGTGGGCATCTGCCGAGTCGCATTCCACCAGGCGCTGCAGGCGCGGTGCATGCGGGTTGTGCGCCAGGTGGTCCTCGACCAGGCGCCCCAGCGCCAACTGGGGTGCGTAGGCCAGGTACGGAACGGGTTGCGCTTGCGCAAAGGCGTGCAGCGGCAGCCCTTGCGGTGTGGCGCGGGATACGGGCACCAGGCGATCCGTGGCCATGGTGACATGCATGAACTGCCGAGCGTCCAGCCCAATGGCCAATGCCGGGTGGTGGTACACGAGCGAGAAGTCGGCCTCGCCGCGCTCCAGCATGGCGACGGTGTCCGCCAACGCGCGCGTCAGGACGTGCAATTGTCCGTCTTGCAGAATCGGGCGCAGGCGCACCAGCCAGTCAGCCACCACGGTGCGTGCCAGGGTGCGGCCGGTGGTCAGCGTCACGGTACGGCCCTGGCGCCCGGCCAGGCTTTGCAGCTCCTCGTGCGATTGCGCCAGGTTGCGCGCCAGTTGCGCGGCGGTTTCCAGAAAACTGGCACCCGCCGCCGTCAGTGTGACGGGACCGCCACCGCGCTTTACCAAAGGTGTTCCAGCCCAGGCCTCAAGGGCGCGGATGCGACGCCCGAATGCGGGGTGGGTGACGTGGCGCAACTCGGCAGCACGCGTAAAGCTGCGCTCCTGCGCCAGCGTGATGAAATCCTCCAGCCACTTCAGCTGCATGGCCCGGCAGGCAGTGGATGCATGGGTTCACCAAACCCTCTATCCCTGCTGCCCATTCCTGTTGGCTGCATGTGGGGTTGGTACGGCGAGGCGTCGCCATGCGCAGCCTTGTACCCGGTGGTTTCACCGCACTGCAGCACAGCTGGTGTCTCCACGGTTGTCGGGCGTGTCAGCCGCACGCCGCTTGCAGCACAGCGCGGGTGCGCAGGGCCTCATGGCGCGCGGCGGCTGCAAAGTCGTCCCCGCCCGACGCATACAGAATGGCCCGCGATGAGTTCACGATGATGGGGCCGTCAGGGCGCAGCCCGGCGCGCACGGTGGCCACGGCATCGCCGCCCTGCGCACCCACCCCGGGGATCAGCAGGGGCAGCGTGGGTGCAATGCTGCGCACGCGTTCAATTTCCTGGGGGTAAGTGGCGCCCACCACCAGGCCGAGCTGGCCGTTGCGGTTCCAGGGGCCTTGCGCCAGGCGCGCCACATGTTCGTAAAGCAGGGGCTGCCCCTCAATGCTGGCCAGGCGCTGGTTTTGCAAGTCGTCGCCGCCGGGGTTGGAGGTGCGGCACAGCAGGAAAGCGCCTTTGCCGTGGTAGGCCAGGTAGGGTTCGATGGAATCAAACCCCATGAACGGCGAGAGCGTGACGGCGTCGGCGCCGTAGCGCTCAAAGGCCTCTTTGGCGTATTGCTCGGCCGTGGAGCCAATGTCGCCACGCTTGGCATCCAGAATCACCGGCACATGGGGGGCGTTGCAGCGCATGTGCTGCATCAGCCGCTCTAGCTGGTCTTCGGCGCCATGGGCTGCAAAGTAGGCAATCTGGGGCTTGAAGGCGCACGCCACATCGGCCGTGCTGTCGACAATCGCGGCGCAAAAGTCATAGATCTTGCGCGGATCGCCGCGCATGCCTGCGGGAAACCGGTTGGGTTCGGGGTCCAGCCCCACGCAGAGCATCGAGTTGTTCTGGGTGGAAGCACTGCGCAGCATGTCGAGAAATGTCATGGGGTGTAATTTTAGGCGGCACCATGGCGGATGTGACAAGCTTCCCGGCGGCGCAGTGTGGGCGTTTGGCACAGACCCGCCCCGGTGGTCCACTTCCCCGAAGCGCTGCGCCCATAAAAAAGTGGCCGTTGATCGGCCATTTTTTTTCAAGACCCGGGAGGGCGAAAGCGGTCAGCGCGGTACGGTCAGCAGGCGCTGGACGTCGCGGTCATTGGTCAACGCGCAGTTCTGCCCGGGCACGATGCGGCTGTCTTCGGTGCGCACCAGTTTCATGGTCATCACCTTCATGTGATTGGCCAGCCGCCCTGCCAGGCGCCGCTCAACCCTTCACCAGTCCGCCATCCACAATCAGGTTTTGCCCGGTCACCGCGCGCGACCAGGGTGAGAGGAAGAACAGCACGGCGTCGGCAAACTCGGCCGGTGTGGTCACGCGGCGCAGCGGGGTCAGGCTGGCGATGAGTTCGAACACCGCCTCGGGCGTGGCGCTGCTGGCGTCGGTGCTGCGCAGCAGGCCGCCCGAAACCATGTTCACGGTGATGCCGCGCGGCCCCAGGTCGTTGGCCGCCGTGCGTGTGAGCGACAACAGCGCTGCCTTGGCGGCGGTGTAGTCGTGGTACGGCACCACGGGGTTCTGAAACAGGTTGGTGCCCACGTTCACGATGCGGCCAAAGCCCTGCGAACGCATTCCGGGCAACGCCGCCTGCAAGGTGTTGAGCGCACCCTTCACGGCGCCTTCGATCTGCTGGTTGAAGCGCTGCCATGCAATGTCGCCAATCTGTGGGCGCGCGTCGCCGTCGAACTGAAAGCCCACCAGTGCGTTGTTCACCACGCTGCTGATGGGCTGGCCGGTGCGCTCATGGGCCTGCGCAAACAGTGTGTGCACAGCGGCGGTATCGGTCACATCGGCCTGCAGAGCCATGGCGCGCGGGCCCAGTTCTTCGGCCAGCGCGGCGGCGGCCTTGTCGCTGTGGTGGTAGTTGATGACCACGCCCGCGCCTTCGCGCGCCAGCGCCCGTGTGATGGACTGGCCCAGACCACGGGCGCCACCGGTCACCAAAACCCATTGTTCCGCTATCAGCATGTCGATTCCCAAAATGGATGCAAGCGCAGATTGTGGCGGCAAATAGTGCCCTGCCAGCTGCCTTGTCCCGGCGCGGTGGACGGCCAGCACGGGTCTGGGCAAGTGGCTGGATTTGCCACCGTTGCAGCGGAAAACCCGGTGGGAGAGCAGGAACCCGTGGGGGCGTTGATTGGGAGTCTGACCCCGATTTTTACCCCGGCTGTTCCATGCCCCCGTTCATTCGCACAACCGTTCAACCTATGCGGCGGGGCGGTGCAGGGCGCACAGCTTGTTGCCGTCCGGGTCGCGCAGATAGGCCAGGTAGAGCTTGCCGCCAGGGCTTTCGCGCCAGCCCGGCGGGTCTTCGCAGGTGGTGCCGCCATTGGCCACGCCGGCTGCGTGGAAGGCATCGGCCTGCTCGGGCGACTGCATCGCAAAACCGATGGTGCTGCCGTTGCCCACTGTGGCGGGCTCGCCGTTGATGGGCGTGGAAATGCCAAAGGTGCCCTGGGGGCCGCGGAAGAAATAACGGTTCTTGTTGGCTACCCCGGGGCTGATCCCCATCGTGGCAAACAGCGCGTCGTAAAACTTTCTGGACTGCTCCAGGTCACTTACACCGACCATCACATGACTGAACATGGCGTTTGTCTCCTTATTTGAGGTCCCCGGCGGGGCGGTTGACAGGCGACGGAATGGTACTTGTTGCCACGCCGCCCCGGTCTGGGCCGACGTAAAGCCCCTTGCACACCGGCGCGACCGGCCGGCGGGAGGCGCACGTCACGCCCGGCATCCGCGGTGTAGTGGCAAACTTCAGGTCAAAATAGCCCCTGGCGCTTATTCTGAAAGCGCTAATAGCTATAAAAATAAGAGCAAAAATGGGGGCGGGATGGTCATCTCAACCGTGTCAGCCAAGTCCCCATCCCCTGTCCTGGCCCACTTGTCCACCCACCGTTGCGCTACCCCATGCCACCCAACCCGCACTTCACCCCCGTCCCGCTGGACAAGGCCTACCGCCTGCTCAATCACGGCCCCACCGTGCTCGTCTCGGCCAGCCATGCGGGCGAGGACAACGCCATGGCCGCCGCCTGGGCCTGCGCGCTGGACTTTGCCCCGCCCAAGGTCACGGTGGTGCTCGACAAGGCCACGCGCACGCGCCAACTGGTAGAGGCCAGCGGGCACTTTGCCTTGCAACTGCCCACCCGGGCCATGGCCGCGCTCACGGTGGGCATCGGCACCGACAGCGCCAAGACCCACCCCGACAAGCTGCAGCAGCACGGCGTGCAGCTCTTTCACGCGCCCGGCCACGCCACGCCCCTGGTGCAGGGCTGCGCCGCCTGGCTGCTGTGCCGCGTCATCCCCGAGCCGCACAACCAGCAGACGTATGACCTCTTCATCGGCGAAGTGCTGGCCGCTTGGGCCGACGAGCGCGTGTTCCGCAATGGCCACTGGGAGTTCGACACCGCACCGGACGAGCTGCGCACGCTGCACTACGTGGCGGGTGGGCAGTTCTATGCCACGGGGGCGTCGGTGACGGTGTAATTTTGGTAGCAGTGCGCGGCGCCGGGTGTTGATCCCTCGCCCCTTGCGGACGAGGGCGCATTACTCCCCATCCGAAATCTCCAACTGCTTGAGGTCCGCAAATTTGGCCGCCATCGTTGGGTTGCCGCGTGTCAGCTTCTTGATCGTCAGATCTTCGGCCTTGTCGTTGGCCAGGCGCAAATTGTTGGCCGACTTGTGCAGCGCCTCCTTGGTCTTCTCCAGATCTTTGATCGCCTCATCAATGCGCTTGATAGCCTCTTCAAACCCGTCCGACGCCAGGCGCCAGTTGCGCCCAAACGCGCCCTTGAACTCCTCCAGTTGCGATTCGAACTTGGTGATGTCCAGGTTCTGCGCCTTCACCAGCGCCAGCTCTGACTTGTACTGCAACGACTTCATCGAGGCGTTGCGCAGCAGCGTGATGATGGGAATGAAAAACTGCGGCCGCACCACGTACATCTTGGGGTAGCGGTAGAACATGTCCACGATGCCGGTGTTGTACAGCTCGCTCTCGGGCTCCAGCAGCGACACCAGCACCGCGTATTCGCAGCCTTTTTCACTGCGGTCTTTGTCCAGCTCTTTCAAGAAGTCTTCGTTGCGCTTTTTGGTGGCGGTTTCGTCGCTCTCGTTCTTCATCTCGAACATGATCGAGACGATCTCGTTGCCCGACTCGTCCAGGTCGCGAAAGATGTAGTCGCCCTTGCTGCCACTGCGCGCGTCGTTGTCCTTCTCGAAATACGCGCGCGCAAACGCGGTGGCGCGGATGCGGTTGAACTCCGTCTCGCAGTGCTGCTCCAGCGTCTCGCCCACCATCTTGGTTGACAGGCGCGCCTTCATGTCCCGCAGCCGCGCAATCTCGCCATCGCGGTCGCGCAACTGCAAGGCGTATTGCTCCTTGATGGCGGCCTCCTCCAGCTGCTTTTTCACCACCACCAGGTTCAGATCGTTCTTGAATTCATCGCGCTCGCGGGCCACCACGGTGACCGCCTCGGACACCGCCAGCCTGCGCACCACCTCGCCCGCCTCCAGCTGCGACTTGAGCAGCTGGATCTCGGCGTCCTTTTTGGCGGCCGCGCCCTGCAGCTCCTGCGCCAGCCGGGCTTCTGCCAGCAGGGCCGCTGTTTGCTGCGCTTGCCGCGCGCGCTCCAGCTCATTAGCCAGCGCATCGCGCTCCTGGTGCACTCCGCCCAGCGCCTCAGACACCGCCAGCTTGCGCGCCACTTCGGCGGCATCCAGCTGGGCCTTCAGGGCTTGAATCTGTGCATCCTTGGCGGCTGCCGCCTTCTGCAGCTCATTGGCCACCTGGGCCTGCGCCAGCGCCACCGCATTGCGCTTGTCCTGCTCGGCCAGCTCCAGCCGCTCGTGCAACTGCGCATGGAAATCTGCGTCGCGCACCTGCTTGAGGATGTCGGCATACCCGGTTTCGTCCACCTTGAACGCCTTGTTGCAGTGGGGGCAGATGATGTCGTGCATGGCGGTCACCGTGTGTCGTGTTTCGTTGGTGGGGGAGCATAGCGGGCAGCACCTGCACAAAGCCCGGCCGCAATGCCCTGCACAACGCGGTGTGTGAAGCGCCGTGCCGAACATGTTCAGGTCAATAAGCGCCCATGTAGTCGCGCTTGCCAATGGGCAAACCGTTGTGGCGCAGGATGGCGTAGGCCGTCGTCACATGAAAGAAGAACTGCGGCAGACCATAGTTCGCCAAGTAGGTCTGCCCACTGAGCTTTTTCTCTTTGGGCGTGCCAGGGCGCAAGACGATTTCAACGCCCTCTTTGCCTTCAAACTGCGCTGCGTTCACGCTTTCCAAAAAGGCCAAGGTCTGCGCCAACAGCGCATCCAGATCGGCAAAGCTTTTCTCTTCGCCTGCAAAGACCGGCACATCCACCCCCGCCAGCCGCGCCGCGATGCCGCGAGAAAAGTCGGCGGCAATCTGCACCTGCTTGAGCAGCGGGAACATGTCGGGCGCCAGCCGTGCCTGCAGCAAGGCGTCTGGCTCGATCGACTTGGCGGTTGCGTATTCGCTCGCCTGCGCAAGAATGCTTTTCAACGCGGTCAGCATCTGCTTGAGGACGGGAACCGAGTGGGAGTACATAGGGCTGGTCATGGGGTGGTCCGGTGAGCGGGGAAAAGGGGAAAAGCCAGGGGCCCGTCGCGCCGAAGGGCCAAGGGCTGCCAAGTTCGTGTGTACTGGTCTGGAAGCGCCTGGTTCGCGCCCGCCTGTTGCGCCGCCGGGCACTGTAACCCGCCTGCAGGGACCGGCGCTTCCAAGGCGATTCCACCCTTGCCTTACCAACGGGCTTCACGTGCCAGGCGCTGTCGGATCTATCAGATCGGCCGCCTCGTGCAAGGCGGCGAGCGCAAACTGGTGATCGGCCACGCCGCGCGCAGCTACGTGGCGCTGCACCACTACATAGAGGCCCTGGACACGGTGTTCGTGCTGGCCGTGCGCAGCCCGCTTGAGGCCGGGGTCAAGCGCTAGGTTTTGAGCCAAATTGGCCGCCAGCGCTTATTGAGTAAGCGCCAGCAGCTATCAAAACGAGAATAACTGCCAGCCTGGCTACGCGTGTCAGAGCTGCCCCTATCCGTTCGGGCTGAGCATGTCGAAGCCACCCGAAGGGCGTCGTTAACACGTCTAATGGGAAATACGACCCAGCGCTTGAGGTTCATGCGGTGAAAAGCCCGTTTATTCACCGCGCAATTTGCGGTGAATAAACGCCATAATCACCGCATGTGGACCGAAAAGAAAGCCCCTCGCCGCCGCACTTACCTGTGGCAACGCCCCGACTGGCCGCAGTGGCGGTTTGACGCAGCCGCCCTGGCCGCGCCACTTGCGCAGGTGCATCGCGCACAGGGCATGCTGGCCGGGCGCATGGCCGAGCTGGGCCTGCCGCAGCGCGACCAGGCCACCCTGCAAGTGCTCACACAAGAAGTCATCACCACCAGCGCCATCGAAGGCGAACGGCTGGACCTGGACGCCGTGCGTTCTTCCGTGGCCCGCAAGCTGGGGCTCGATATTGGAGCCCTGGCACCCAGCGACCGGCATGTGGACGGCGTGGTGGACGTGGTGCTGGACGCCACCCGCCACTTTGACCAACCCCTGACCCACGAGCGCCTGTTTGGCTGGCACGCCGCGCTGTTCCCCACCGGCTACAGCGGGCGCACGCGCATCACCGTGGCCGCGTGGCGCACCGATGCCAGCGGCCCCATGCAAGTGGTGTCTGGCCAAAACATTGACGATATGGGCAGAGAGAAAGTGCACTTTGAAGCCCCACCCGCCGCCACCCTGCCCGCGCAAACCCAGGCCTTTTTTGACTGGTTTGAAGCCGCCCCAGCGGGCGACGCCATCATCAAAGCGGGCCTGGCCCACCTGTGGCTGGTCACCCTGCACCCTTTTGACGACGGCAACGGCCGCCTGAGCCGCGCCGTGGGCGACATGGCTCTGGCACGCGCTGAAGGCACGCATCAACGCTTCTACAGCTTCAGCGCCCAGATTCAGCGCGAGCGCAAAGACTATTACGACCAGCTAGAAGCCACCCAAAAAGGCCCGCTGGACGTGACCCCGTGGCTGCACTGGTTTCTGGGCTGCCTGCTGCGCGCCGTGCAGGGCACAGACGCCACACTGGCGGGCGTGCTGGACAAAGCCCAGTTCTGGCAGCGCTGGGCAGGCACGCCCATGAACGCCCGGCAAACGCTGGTGCTGAACCGCGTGCTGGATGGCATGGAGGGCAAACTGACCAACGCCAAGTGGGCAGCAATGGCCAAATGCTCACCCGATACAGCGCTGCGCGACATCAACGACCTGTTGGCCCTGGGCGTGCTGGCGCGGCTGGAAGGTGGCGGGCGGAATACCGCCTACATCTTGGTCAAATAGGCGGTTAGCGCCCTAGCAATAAGCGCCAGCAGCTATCAAATCAGAAGCAATTGACGGCATAGCAACGCCGCAAGTCACCACCACTACCCCTGCGCATACCGCGCCAGCCGCTGCTCCAGCGTGCCGGTGTGCAGTTCAAACAGGTGGTTGTCAAAGTCGTAAAAGTACAGCGACTGCCCCTCGTCCTCCACCCGTGGGCGGGGCGGCTTCACCTCCGCCCCCAGTGCGCGTAGCCGCGCCTCGCAAGCGGGCAAATCCTCGTCAGCCACGGCAAAGGCAACGTGGCGGTAGCTGCGCTGTGCCGGTGGCTCGCCCTCCATGAACGCCAGCCACAGCCCACCCAGCAGCACAAACTTTTCGCGCGAGAGGGAGAAGTTGCGGCCCTGGCTGTCGTAAACCTCTTGCGCGCCCAGGCCCTCGCAGAACAGGCGGGCGGTGCGGCCCACGTCGCGCACGATGAAGGTGAGGTGGCTGAGGCCGAGGATGGGTTCCGGCATACGCAACTACTTTTCCTGACGCTTGAGAAGTCCAGTAATCATGGCAACAAAAATCAGGCCGCTCCCCCATCCGAAAATCACTTGAAACCAATACATGAATCTTAAAAGGTGTCCAAAACTCCAGTTGATGAAAATTTCATCTAGAAATTTTTCCTTCATACCAGGAGTTTTCATAGTCCAGTTTTTCTCTTGATCCAAGTCGACCACAGGCAACAAAACATCTAGAGAATAGACAAAGGGAGAGAACGCACTGTGAGAATCAGGCATTGATTCGCAAAGAACCCAATTTGCCTTGCATTCTTCTGACAATTCATTATTCAAATAAACCAAAGGTGAGCTTGGAAGAATACTTTTTTCCAACTCAGCATACCAATACAAGCTACCACCTGCAAACCAAAAGAACACGAACCAGCCCAACAGCCTCCAGGGCTTGTAGCCGTATCCAATCAAGACACAAGAGAGAAGCCCAATAAATCTCTTGAAAATTCTTCCAAAAACCCCCTTAAATTTACTTTTACTTTCTTCAGGGCGGACAATTTTCTTTTCACCAAAATACTTCAGCGATTCAAAATCCATACCTACTTGCACAGCATGTTCAGGAAGACCAGAACGAGCCAATGCGTTGACGACATTCATCCAAGGCTGCGCGTTGATGTGAGAGACATCTAAGCTCTCACTTTGTTTTTGCTTTCTGAGCCAACTAGAACGCTCTGATGCCGAAACACGCAAACCCACACCTTGAAAAAATTCAAAATAAAAAGATCCAAAATTCAACCCATCACCCCAAGCCAAATATTCGTCCACCAAGTATTTGACCGTAGCACCCTCTAAATTAACTCCATTCACCGGCAAAATCATATCTCTAAAAAGCAAAGCCACTGCAATAGAGGCACCTTTAAGATCAAGCAAATATTCACTTGGCTCACTTCCACATTCAATACTAGCCTGGCTTATCTGCAGCGAACCATCTACCACCACACCAGATAGACAAACCTTTCCAACAGCATGGAAGTTTTTATTAAAGAAGATGCTGCCGTATATTTTTGCGCGATCCAAGCCAAGGGCATCATCGTTTTTTTGGCCACCTAAAAAACTACTTCCTGAAAACTCTAGACCACCATAAATGGTAGATGACCTCAATTCGCAAGCCCTATCCTTTATCACCCCAGACCGAAAGAAGATGCTGCCGTGGCAGATCAATCCATCGCCCTTAACTCCTGGAATGGATGATCCATTCAAATGAAGGCTTCCTTGAAATTGAGCATTTCTCATCTCAAGGGTCTTCTCAAAATAGCACTTACCCAACCAGATACGTCTGACTGTGCAGTGATCCAAATTGAGCGAGCCCTCTATCCAAGCCCCTTCAACCTGAACTCCCATTTCATGAATCGCAGCACTTTCGTCACCTCCAAGTGCCAGGAACCGTACAAACTCCGCTCGCAATGCGTTCTCTGGAGTTTTTTGTTCAGGCCGTCCATGGGAGAGGGCAAGGTCGGTCCCTGAGGCACAGGCGTGCAAAAGTTTGTTCTCTGCATCTCGCAGCGGAAGAAAGTCATCCAGACTTCGGCCAAAGGCTTTTTTCATTTGTTTTGCTGTGAATAAGAAGTTGAGCCTGTCTGCTTATACGCACCCCAACACCAACCTCTGCGTAGCCCTCGTCGCCGCCACATACAACACCCGCGCCGCCTCCCTGCGCGCCTGCACCTCGGCCTCTGACAGCGCCAGCGCACCCTCTCGCGGCTCGGTGGCATCCGCCCCCATTCGCTCCAGCCGCTCCACCCCCGGTATCGCCACCACCGGAAATTCCAGGCCCTTGCTGACCTTCATGGTCATCACCTTCACACTGTTGGCCAGCGGGTCGTAGTCGCCTGGGCCCCGGCGGTTTTGCACGGGCACGCCGCGTTTGTAGAGGGCGCTGGCGCACAGGTCGCGGATTTTTTCGGTGCGGCACAGCACGGCCATGTCGCCCCAGGCAAAGCCATCGGCGTGTGCGCCTTGCAGCAGCTCGGCGATCTTGGCGGCCTGGTCGGGCAGGGTGGGCAGGTGGATGACGATGGGCTCGGAGCCGTCGCGGCCGCAGCTCACGGGTTTGACGAGGGGGATGCCGTCGTCATCACGGTCTTCGGCGGTGAGCAGGTCGCCCGCGATGGCGTTGGCGGTTTGCAATATCTGCCGTGTGTTGCGGTAGTTGATCTTGAGGATGGTGGTGCGGCCCTGCGCCTGGATGCCGACGCTTTTGAAGCTGAAGTTCTTTTTGCGGCCCCGCTCGTAGATGCTTTGCGCGTCGTCGTACAGCACCAGCAGGCTGTTGGTGGTGGGGTCCACCATTTGGGTGATGAGCTTGAGCCATTCGGGCGCGAAGTCGTGGCCTTCGTCGATCATCACCGCCTGGTATTGGCCGCCGGGGATTTGGCTGCGCTCTACGGCGCGGATGACGTTGCCCACCAGGCCTTCATAAAAGCCGCCGCCTTGGGGCGGCAGGGCCTGCCCGTAGGCGGTGAGCTGGCGGTGGCACCAGCTGTGAAAGTGCCGCACATGCACGCGGTCGCTCAGGCCCTTGGCGTCCATCACGCTGGCCAGCTTGACGCCCAGCGGCTCGTTAAAGCAGAGGATGAGGATGGGTTTGCTGGCCGGGGTGCTGGCCTTGGCCAGGTATTCGGCACGGTAGCCCAAGATCATGGTTTTGCCGGACCCCGCTACGCCGTGGATGACGCGGTGGCCGTCGCCCAGGCTGCGGGCCAGCTGCTCTTGCTGCAGGTCCATCACGCGCATGATGTCGGGCAGCTGGGCGTCGGCATCGTTGTCGTCAAACAGGGCGCCCTGGGTTTGCACGCGCACCTGGGGGAACATGATCCAGCGCACCCGGTCGAGCTGTGGCAGGGTGATGGCGCCGCCGAAGCGGTGGGCAAACATGTTCCACAGCCGCTGCTGAAATTCTTCGGGGTCGGCGTGTTCGAGCATTTCGTCCTGGCAGATGACGTAATGCGGGTCGATGGTTTCGGCCAGGCCCGAGGTTTCAAACTCTTTGCGGGTGATGCGGGTGAACACCACGCCGTGCCCCCACGGAAACGCGAGCTTGCCTTTGTGCGGCCCTTCGGCCTGCACGAGTTGCGGGTCGCGCTCTAGCGCGTTGACCACCTGGATGGCGCAGTGGCGGGCTTGGGCCAGGGGGTTGATGACGACTTTGGGGCGCCCGTTGTCCAGAATGGTCCACGCCTGCCGGGTGGCGTTTTGCACGGTTTGCAGGCGCCAGTCCTTCGTCTCCAGCACCAGCAAGCCCCTGCGCGCGTGCAGCACCACAAAGTCGGGGTGGGTTTGTTTGGGGCCGATGGGCACGTTGTGCCACAGCAGGTAGTCGGCATCGAGCTTTTGCTCCAGCCGCTCGGCCAAGCGTCGCTCGCCCGTGGAATCAAATGCGGACGAGCCTATCGCCGGTATCAATGTCGCCATGCTGCTGGTCGCCCCCTATGTTGTGCGCTGCATATGTTTGTATGCAGTTGTTAATGCACTGTAGGGGGTGTGGTGGCGGGGCGCAACCTTTGAAGATAAGCCGCATGAATAGAGCGAGCCCGCGCGAGGCAATGGATTGCGGTGCATCACCCCTCGCAGGTTTAAGTCAAATTGGCCTCTAGCGCTTATGCAGCAAGCGCTAACAGCTATGAATTGGTGAGCAAACATCAAGCTGGCGCTGAAGGCCCGCTGTGTTGGGCTGGCTCAGCGCCCGCTAGCCCAAATGCCCGCACGCCGGCGATCAGCTGCGCCGCGGTTAGGCAAAAGCGATGCGGCAAGGCCGTGCCAAAAACCAGTTTGGCAGTGCGTGCAGACTTGTAGCGCGCACATCGGTGCGACACGCGCCACCAGCAACCGGCCACGCCATCGGCGCCCTCACCCGCGCGAACGCGTCACACCGCCTGCAGATACCGCCCCGCCAGCTCCTGCTGCGCTGCGGCATCCACACCCAGCACGTCCACCAGATAGGTTTGCACGCCGCCAAAGTCGTTGTCCACCATGTGCAGCGCGGCGTCCAGAAACTCTTCTTGCACGCGCCACAGCACGCGCAGCACTTCTTCGGGCGCGTGGCTGCCCATGCCGGGCGGGCGCTGGTAGAGCGCGTTGGTGAGCAGGTAGTCGTGCATGACCACGTCGCGCGGCACGCCCAGGGCGAGCAGGATGAGGGCGGCGGCAAAGCCGGTGCGGTCTTTGCCGGCGGTGCAGTGAAACACGGTGGGCGCATCGCTGGCCAGCAGCAGTCGGAAGAGCTCGGCAAAGCGCGGTGCGTTGTCGTGCACAAAGCCCAGGTAGGTCTCTTGCATCAGCCCCACGGCATCTTGCGCGGTGAGCTGGCGGCCGGTGCGCTGCAGGTCGAGGGCGCGCTGGATCACGGTGGGCTCAATGGCCAGCGGGTGGTAGGCCACGCCGGGCAGCGCGTAGGCATGGGCCGCGCTTTCGGCCTGGCCGCGAAAATCTACCGCGCGGGCCACGCCCAGCTCGGCCAGCAGCGCCTGGTCTTGTGGCGTAAGGCCCGCCAGATGGTCGGACCGAAAGAGCCGCCGCCACCTCACCGGCCGCCCACCATGGCCCGTGTAGCCGCCCAGGTCGCGGAAGTTGGTGACACCGGTGAACGGGAGCGAGCGGGTGGGGCTGGTGGAATGCGTGGGGGGTTGCTGCTGCATGGTCAGGGCGCCGGGGTGGCGTTAAAACGCAAAAGTCCAGCTTATCCCATGCGGGTGACGTGCCGTGTCACGCGGGTGCGCGGCGCCATCTGTGTGTGCGCCGGTGGCTTGAATGTCAGCGCGGCAATGAGGTGACGGCACCATCCACCCGCTGCTCCTGGCTACCCGGTGGGCAGGGCTGGTCGGTGTAAGT
>NZ_QOZT01000047.1:0-28887 GCF_003345135.1 Acidovorax sp. BoFeN1 | reverse complement strand
CCCCCGTGGCGCAAGCACCGCGCGCTGCCTCGGGTTTTGACGACATGGATGACGACATCCCGTTTTAAAAACCAACGCTTCAGCCCAAAAAAATGCCTGCCAACTTCATGTCGGCAGGCATTTTTGTTGGGCAACGAACACCTGACATGAACCGGCACGGCGGCAAAAGCCATTCAAGCCATTGGCCACATTGCACCAAGCATCGCATCAATATTGATAGCTGCTTGCGCTTATGCAGTAAGGTCTATAGGCCATTTTCTTTAACATTCTCAGGCCGACGGGTCCACCGCCGCGATCACCCCGCCGCCCAGGCACACCTCGCCGTCGTACAGCACGGCGCTTTGCCCCGGCGTAACGGCCCACTGCGCCTCGGGAAACTCCAGGCGAAAGTCCGCACCCACCGCGCTCACCACGGTGCAGGCCGCATCCTGCTGGCGGTAGCGTGTCTTGGCGGCGTACTGGCCCGGCGCGGGCGCATGGCCCGCGCACCAGCTGGCATCCTGGGCATCGAGCCCATGCGACAGCAGCCAAGGGTGGTCATGGCCCTGCACCACCCGCAGCACGTTTTTCTCGAGATCCTTGCGCGCCACAAACCACGGCGCGTGTTCGCCCACGCCGCGCTGGCCCCGGTCCAGCGCCGCCTTCAGCTCGGCACCCTTGGCCTTCACCCCGCCAATGCCCAGGCCCTGCCGCTGGCCCAGCGTGTAGAAACTCAGCCCCACATGCTTGCCCAGCGTGCGCCCCCGGTCGTCCTGGATGGGGCCCGGCGCGTGGCTGATGTAGCGGTTCAAAAACTCACGAAACGGCCGCTCGCCAATAAAGCAAATGCCGGTGGAATCTTTCTTCTTGGCGTTGGGCAGGCCAATTTCTTCGGCAATGCGGCGCACCTCGGTCTTGTGCAGCTCGCCCACCGGGAACAGCGTTTTGGACAGCTGCGCCTGGTTCAGGCGGTGCAAAAAATAGCTCTGGTCCTTGCCCGGGTCCAGCCCCTTGAGCAGCTCGAACAGGCCCGTGGCAGCGTTCTGGCGCACCCGCGCATAGTGACCGGTGGCAATCTTCTCAGCGCCCAGACGCATGGCGTGGTCGAGAAAGGCCTTGAACTTGATCTCGGCATTGCACAGCACATCGGGGTTGGGCGTGCGCCCGGCCTGGTACTCGCGCAAAAACTCGGCGAACACGCGGTCCTTGTAGTCGGCGGCGAAGTTGACATGTTCAATCTCGATGCCGATGACATCGGCCACGGCGGCGGCATCCACGAAGTCGATGTTGGACGAGCAGTACTCGCTGTCGTCGTCATCTTCCCAGTTCTTCATGAAGATGCCGACCACCTCGTGGCCTTGTTGTTTCAATAGGTGGGCGGTGACGGCGGAATCCACTCCGCCCGAGAGGCCGACGACGATGCGGTGTTTGGTATGGGCAGTCATTGCCTCGATTGTATTTTTTTGCACTGGTCGCCTTGCGCGGGTTGCAGAACGCGTAGCGACGCGCGGGGCATGCACCCGGTAGTGCTAAGGATCGGCCGCTCGGGCCATGACCGGTCATTGGCAGGCCTGTCGTGACCGTCGGGGCAAGGCTGAGAGCAGCCAGTCCCGTGCAACCGCTTTATGACCGCTGTCGGTCCTACAGCGGCTTTTCACTAAGGCGGCCATCATGACCCTGCCTCGTTACGCGCACAGCAAGAAGTGACACAATGCGAGCGTTTGAACAAACCATGAGAAATCTCGCCCGATCTGGCGGGGACGGACAGGACCGAAGTGATGGGAACTATTAGTGAGGCCTTCCGTTTCGTCGACCTCTTCGCTGGGCTGGGTGGCTTCCACGTCGCCCTCGATGAATTGGAGGGACGTGGCGTGTTCGCTGCTGAGTGGGAGCCCACGCTGAGGGCCCTTTACAAGGTCAATTTCGGTATCGACGCTTGGGGTGACCTCAACGACCTGAGCAGCGACGAAATCATCGCCCGGAGCGTGCCCGATCACCACGTCCTTACCGCGGGTTTCCCGTGTCAACCGTTCTCGAAAGCAGGAGACCAACTGGGCTTCAAGGACACAAATCAGGGCAATCTCTTCTTCAAGGTGCACGACATCCTGCGCGTCAAACGGCCGCTACACTTCATCTTGGAGAACGTGCCCAACATCCTCAAGCACGACGGCGGCCGCACCAGGGCCACGATCATCCGCTTGCTGGAGGAGCTTGGCTACTCCGTCGAAGTAAAGCACTTCTCACCCCACGAGTTCGGCATTCCACAGGTGCGAGACCGCGCCTACTTCGTAGGTTCACTCGAGGGTTTCGATCATTTTGAGTGGCCGGCGAAGCACAAGAATCCCACCGAAATCCACCGGGTACTGCGCCACGAAGCGCATTCCAAGCGCGCCATCCCGGAACAAACGCTGCGAGCCATCGACATGTGGGGCGACTTCCTGCGCCGCTCGCCGGCCGCGCTGAAGCTACCTTCCTTTCCGATCTGGGCGATGGAGTTCGGGGCAACTTACCCTTACGAAGACGAAACTCCATCAGGAGTTTGGGCTCGCAGACCTGTGTGGGGTCTTCGCCAGATGGGTTTCAAGGGGAGCTTCGGCCAATCCCTCGAGTGCACGGTCGACGAGCAAATCACGAGGATACCGAGCCATGCCAACCGCGCAGGCGATTTCCACTTCCCACAGTGGAAGCGGACTTTCATCAGACAGAACCGTGAGTTCTACCAAGCCAACCGGTCCTGGATTGATCCCTGGCTAGAACGGTGGCGCCCGCAAGACTTTCCCTCCAGCTTCCAGAAGCTGGAGTGGAACGCACAGGGTGAAGAGCGCGACATCGACAACTTCGTTCTGCAGGTGCGTGCGTCTGGGCTGCGGGTCAAGCGTCCCACGACCTCTCCAAGTCTCATCGCCTTCACGGAAACCCAAGTGCCCATCCTCGGTGCTAACCTGACCGGTAAACGTCGATATATGACTCCAGTTGAGTGCGCTGAACTTCAGTGTCTTGGCGGCATCCAGTTGCCTGCGTCCGACATCGATGCGTATAAGGCCCTCGGCAACGCAGTTAACGCCCACGTCGTCAAGGCGATCGCAGAACGATTACTTTGCAAGCTCATCCGTCCTACTTCGATTATCAACTCTCACCTCAAACCGCTGAGGGCTACTGCATGACCGACCACATCGAAGACGAAGACGATTTTGACGAGGAGGATCCGCGGATCCAATTGCTGGAGAGCCTTGCCGACGGCATGGCAACTCTTTCTGAGGTTTCAGACACGCCCGACGGGGTGCCCCCAGTATCTTCAATGTTCAGCAGCGGTGACGTCGACTTTTCTTCTGACGCATGGATGAATCAACTGGTCGAGATCCAGGGTTGGCTGAGCCTCAGCAAGGATCTTCCGCTCACGGGGGGCAAATCCTTCCTTCAGGCGCTTATCTCTGAGTTCGAGCTCGATCCCGCCGACTTGCTCGCCCCAGGGACAGCGTACCCGCCGCTGAGTCTCCGCGCGCTGGAACGTCTCAACGAGCGCGTGGATACCGCCGGGCGGTTGCAGATCGACTTTCTCGAAGAACTTGAGACCAAGGGCACCAGTCGTGCTTCGGCCACCCAGTCATGGGCTGACGCGTGGGCGGAAATTGACGCGGGTGAGGGGGCGGTTAGTCCGGAACCGGTCACAGCAAAAGCCGACGTCTGGCCGATCTTCCAACTCACCAAGAAGCCGCCGAACCTAACGCCTTCCTACCAGCGCGGAGACGTCTGGTGTAATGGTGATCGGCAGTCCCTAATAGAGTCCATCCTTCGGGGCGTCCCCCTGCCCTCCATCATCCTGCTCCGCAGCAAACCATCCATTCCGCACGAGGTCGTCGACGGCAAGCAGAGGCTCACGGCCATCCTCCGATTCGTGGGCAAGCACCCTGTCGCCAAACAGAAAGTTGCGGAGGTCGCTGCCCGACACAGCAGCAAGAAGTTCAACAACCATGGGCGGCTCGACGACCAAGGCGACCAGACCCTGGCTGATCTGTTCAACAACGACTATCCGGCCTTTCGTCTTGCGTGGAAGGCGCTAGAAGGTCACGCACTCAAAGCCGAGCATGAGAATGAGTACTACTTTCCGTTCAAGCTGCGCACAACCGGAGACGGCGGGCTGGTCGGTCGCAACCTTGAACCTCTCCGCGGTAAGTATTACACGCAAATCAAGCGTCACGAGATCAACGTCGCTAGCCAGCAGCTAGACGTTGAGGAACTGTTTGAAGGCGTCGTGGAGTACAAGATCCCCGTCATTGAGTACACCCAGGCCTCTCAGGCTCAGATTCATGAGGTTTTCCGCCTTTACAACAAACAGGGTGTGCACCTGAACGCGGAAGAGATCCGTAACGCGGTCTACCATGAGGTCGAACTCACCCGCGCAACGCTCGCAGCGGCCGGCGACGCCGACCCAAACACTGATGTCGCCAAAATTGCCAAGTCGCTAGCCGACATCGAGAATCTTGGTCGCCTCGGCCAGGCACTGAAGAACTACGGCTTCGGCGACACGCGATACAAGCGCACTAAGGTTCTGGCATGGGTCATCTCGGTCTTGGTGCATGACACCGCTGGAAGGGATCTGGCATCGACCAGCCGTAACATCGACCAATTGCTGATAGCGGTTCAGAAGAACCCGTCCCATCCGCTTGCCAAGTCCTCGACCTTGACCAGACTGTTCTCGCTGCTGCTGCACGCCGTGGAACTCCACTCATCGCACGATGAGTTGTGGTCTGAGCAATTCATGGACGGGGGCAAGGGCGCTAAGTGGCAGGAACTCCAGCTTGTGGGTTCCCTCGTAGGTATGACCATGGCCTTGGCGGCCTCGCCTGACGACATCAAGGACCGCATTGAGGCGAATGGTGATGCCATCCGCACGGCGAGCGAGAAATCGGCTGACTGGAAGCGCCCCAATAAGACGCAGACCAGGACCCAGTGGGACTACATCGCCAAGATCAGCAAAAATCTCCTCGAACTACTGGGCATCGACCCTGCTCAAGCTGCTCAAGCTGTACGGCAGCAGTTCGGATCATCCGGGTACGATTCGTTGCAGCGGATGCTCATTAAGCCGAAGAGTTGAGAGCTGTGCCGGGAAGAGCCCCACTCGTCGAGCATGTCTACTTCAATCCGCCCGCTCCTCAGCAGGCGGACTCATGGTGGGCCCGCTACAAGGCTCAGCTCACAGGCCTGACCGACACGGCGCGTGCCTCAGTTGAAGCAGACTCCCGCTACATTCTTCGGTGCGGAGTCCTGGCGGCCGACACCGCGAAATCCGAAGAATGGTCCTCCCGCCGATCACGCACCGGACTCGTCATGGGTTCGGTTCAGTCTGGCAAGACCGCTTCCATGCTGGGTGTCTCAGCCCTGGCCATCGACGGCGGCGTTGACATCATCATCGTACTCGCCGGGACGCGTCTCTCCCTTTGGCGCCAGACCTACGAGAGACTGGTGCAACAATTGGACTCGGGAAAGGATGACGTACAGAAGATCAAGCGCCGCCTGCTGTGCCCACTGCCGGGCATCGCACTGTCAGACCAGACGCACCCGCTGGCAACCACCTATCGCCTGCCACCGGCTCAGGTTCGACAACGTCTAAGTCAGGGTAAGCCTGTGATCATCGTGGCGATGAAGCAGACCGATCATCTGCACGCCTTGGCAGCAAGCCTCCGCGCAAATGTCTTCAGCGTGGTCAAGGAGTTGGGTCGCACGGCCCACATGCTTCTACTGGATGACGAGGCCGACGACGGCTCGATCCTCGATGCCGTTGTTGAGTCCTCGCAGGACCCCATCTACGGCAGGCTGAAGCAGATCCCGCGTGCGATCGCCAACCTTTGGGACCCTCCCCAAGGTTCTCCTGACAACCTGTTCTCGACCTACATCGCCTACACGGCGACACCCCAGGCGAATCACCTTCAGGAGGACCACAACCCCCTGGCGCCGCGCGACTTCATGATTGCACTTCGCACTCCGCTCGATGTCGGCCATCCGGTAGACACTACCGACCCCGGCAATCTCAACGCACCTCGCTCATCTACGTACCCCGAGCCGGCCGGGATCCGCTCCTACTACACCGGCGGTGAGGTCTTCTACCGTCGTGGGGGGGAGGGCGGCCTGTGTGTGCCCACGACCAAATCCGCTCAACAGGACATCGCCGATGCCGTTCGGGCCTTCCTGGTGGCGGGCGCCATCCGCCTGCACCGCTCCGGCAAGCTCGGCCCAGCGTCCGCCATAACAGCCCAGTTTGACACCGAGGACGAAGCCCTTGCCAGCGTGACTTCGCCGCACTCAATGCTCTACCACCCTTCAGCGGCAATTCTGGATCACTTCCGGGGCGCTGAGGACATCCTGCTCTGGGCGGGGATCGAGGACCGGGCGACGACTCGGAAGCTTCTCGACGCACGCGACGCCAGGCTCCCCGACACCTTAGTGAACGACCTGCAGGCGGATCCCGCCCCGTGGGCGCAATGGCTCGACAAGTACGTTGCCTCCGCCCGAGCAATCGAAGACGAGTTCGACACCCTGCCGCCGAAGAGCTTCCCTGCCTGGCAGACCGTCGAAACCCTGCTCGTTAACGAGATAATCCCGGGGACTAGGGTCGCCGTGGTCAACAGTGACCCTAACGCCGACGATCGCCCTGCCTACGCACCGAGCCAGGACCCGGGAACCGGAAGGTGGAGCGCCGCACGCGACCTCAGCACGATTTTTGTCTCAGGGAACGTAATGGCACGGGGACTGACGCTGGAAGGGATGACCACGGCGTTGTTTCAGCGTTCGTCGGCTAACCCGCTGGCCGACACCCAAATGCAGATGCAGCGCTGGTTCGGATACCGCGGGTCCTATATTGAGCTGTGCCGCGTATTCGCCTCCAGCGACCAACTCGCCCTCTTCCGCGCGTATCACGATGTCGACGAAGCTGTTCGCGCCGCAATCACCGAGCGCATGATGAGCGGCGCCCCTGACCCGACTGTCCTGCAAGGCTTAAACTTCGAGGCCACTGGCAAGATCGCGGGCGTCGGCAACTTTCCCCTGTCTCCAGGAGCTCGCCCCTTCGTCACAGTCATCAACGACGGCCAGCAGGCGGATCCCAATGCAGACGTCGTGGCGGACCTCTTCGCTCGACCATCCAGCGATGTCACTGTCGCCAACGTGCTGCGAGGCCGGATCTTGAACGTGCCACTCGAACTTACCGAGGCCGCAGAACTTTTGGACCGCCTCACTTTCTCCGACTACCAGCCCGGGAGCGAGAGTTTCCAAGCGGACATCTGGAACCGCGTCCAAGCCCGAGCACACGCAGTCGCCCCACTACCGGATCCGCCGTTCTACCGCCCGCCCGTGAGGGACGGAAAGGGGGGTGTACCCAAGCGTGCCTGCCCCTATGCCATCGCCGCCTATCTTCGACTCTGGTTGGCGAGCCTCACTCGCCCGATCACGGGGCTCTTTGTCACCGGCCACCCCGGCGACCTGTGGTCCTACGCCGACCTCGGTCGAAAGACCGTTGGGCAGCCACGGTTCTGGGTCGGCATTCGTTACGGAGATGGTGCCGCTGTGTCCAACAGTTCGCTGGCACGGCTCCCGTTCAACATCTACGCCACCCGTAAAAGTGTGGCCGGAGGCGAACTCAAGACGACATGGGGAGCCAGCGACCCCATCGCTGGCCCGGGCCAGTTTCGCGGCGACGTCTACTTCGACTACTACCATCGCAACCTTGCTGTTCCGATGAGCAGCGACACGGCTTGGCGACCCAGCGGCTCCGACGGTCAGATCCTCTTTTACGTCAATCAACATCCGGGCGACCTGTACCCCACGGTCGCAGTCGGAGTTTGCTTGCCTGCGGGAGGTCCCGAGCAGTTCGCCGCTACCCGTGCTGGGGCGGCCACCGTGACAAGGAGCCTTCCATGACCAGCTACGAAGAAGTTCTCGAGCAGATCAACGCCGTGCCGGCGGGTCTCACCGGAAATGACAGAACCATCAATTGGTTGACCGACGCGCAAGTGGTCGGTGTCGCCCGGAACAGTCGCGGACACCTGGAACTTTTCCTTGCAGGTGAGCAGCTCAAGCCCCGGACTAGCACCGTGAAGTACGCGATTCACTACCACTCGTGGCACCGTGACACCCAACCGCCGCTGAGCGCAAACCGCATCCTATTACCTGCTCTGGGACACTTCGATCAGGTTGGCGCATTCATTGCCGCCGAACTATTGCGCGAGAAAGCTGACGCCAATATGGAGCGCGCTTTCGCCGTCATCGAGCCCCTGATCGAACTCGCCATCAAGCGTCTGGAGATAGCCGAGAGCGCCATCCTCGGACTTGTCGGGGAACTGCTCCTTCTCGACGCTCTCTGCCGCCGCGCAGATGATAGGCACGTCGGGCCGGTCGTCCAGGCATGGGATGGCTGGCGCCGCTCAGCAAGGGACCTCACGTGGGAGGGCACGGGCGTGGAGATAAAGACCACAACTCGCACTACCTCAAGTCACGCCGTTCGTGGCGTGCACCAGATCGAGCCTGCCGCTGCCACTGATGACGGCCCTGGGGAATCGCGCCTGCTCCTCGTAAGCATCGGTCTGCGACAGACAGATCCCAACGTGCCTGCCTTGTCGATCCCATCCCTGGTGGAGAGCATCGTCGCGCGACTCACCGTGAGCGGAGCTGGCGGCTTGGTCGACGAGTTTCTTAAACGCGTAGCCATGTACGGCTCGGAGTCGGGTATCGGATACGAGCATGCCACTATGGCCAACGAGGCTCCGTTCACAACCCCATTTAGCTTGACCTTCATCCGGGGCTACGACATGGCAGACCCAGCCGTCGAGGTGCTGCGGCGCGATGACGTGCTCGCCCACCAGCATGTGGACGCCCAGTCGCTCAGCTTCCGCGTGGATCTTCCCGCGACGATAACCTTGAACAACCCCATCGCGGGTGTCCGACGCGTCGCGGAGGCAATCCTGGGCCTGAATAGTTAGGAGCGCTCTGCGCAAAGCGCTGAAAGGTATTCCAGTGCCCGGTCATGTAGCCCACCTACCGCCTCTCCTAGGCAACGCACAACGCTTCTCTGGCGCTGGTCGTAGAGGCGTTGAGCGGCTCCGGAGAGCCCGATCAAAGCGCGGTGCAATTAGTCGGAAGGACTCGGCTGGCTCTTCGCGACGAACTGCTTTGCCCTCCAAACCCGTCGCCCGTAATTTGGTTGCGATCGACTGCTCCCGCTGCTGAGCGAGCATCAGCCGGATTTCCTCGAAGGACCGTAATGAGCCCAGAGCTGCCACCCCTGCGGCAGAGTGCACAGCTCAGTTCAAATTCGACGCAAGTTTTCGCCACCAAAACACTGGCGAATTTCCCCCAAGGAACCTGACTCCGGCGCTGTAGACCATGGGTCGCTTGGCACACTGTGCGACCATCGCCCTATGGAACTGCGCCAACTCCGCTACTTCGTCCGCATCGTCGAACTCGGCTCCATGGGCCGGGCGGCGATCGACCTCAACATGGTGCAGTCGGCGCTGAGCCAGCAGATCAGCCGCCTGGAGGGCGAGCTCAGCACCCGGCTGCTGCAGCGCACGGCCAAGGGCGCGGTGCCCACCGAGGCGGGGTTGGCGTTTTTTCGCGAGGCGCAACTGGCGCTGCGCCATGCCGACCAGGCCGCGCGGGCGGCGCAGCAGGCGCGGCTGACGGGCAGTGTGAGCGTGGGCTTGTCGCCCACCACGGCGTCGGTGCTGGGCGTGCCGCTGATGCGCGCCATGCACGAGCGCTACCCCGATGTGCGCCTGCACATGGTGGGCAGCCTGTCGGGGCACCTGTCGACCATGCTCAACGCGCGCCAGCTCGACCTGGCCGTGCTGTTTGACACCCAGCCCGCGCGCCGCTGGAGCGTGCTGCCGCTGCTGGAAGAGCGCCTGTTTTTGATCCGCTCGGCGCAGCAGCCACTGCCAGCGGGCAAGGTGGCGCTGGCGCAGCTGGGCGACGAGCCGCTGATTTTGCCCACCGGCCCGCACGGCCTGCGCAGCCGGCTGGATGCCGCCTTTGCCCAGGCGCGCGTGGCGCCGCGCATGGCCATGGAAATTGATTCGCTGGCGCTGCTGATGGATGCGGTGGACATGGGCCTGGGCAGCACCATCCAGCCCTGGGCGGCGGTGGGCCGCTACCCCGACGCGGCGCAGCGCTTTGTGCTGGCCGAAATCGAAGATGGCCCGGCCTACCGGCCCGCTGCGCTGTGCAGTCTGTCGGACGACGAGCTTTCACCCGCCGCGCTGGCCGCGCGCGTGGTGCTGGGCGACTGCGTGCGCGAGCTGGTGCAGTCGGGCCGGTGGATTGGGGCACGTTTGACTACCCCCTGAGGCGCTGCGCGCCTTCCCCCTTAAGGGGGACGCCGCCAGCGCGGCGGGACGGCCCTTGCGCGGCGGCCGCTGGCCTGGGCCGCGCCCTGTCGAACGGATGTTGTCGGGCGCAAGCAAACTGGCATGAGCCGGCTTGGCGGCCAGCCCATCACGATTTGTAATGGGGCCATGCCGGCGCAACCCCTGCGCAAGCGGGGGCATTCTTTCTACATTCAAGCTTCCATGAAAGAAGAGAACTGCCCATGAGCCCCGACGTCCTGGTGATTGGCGGTGGCAACGCCGCCCTGTGCGCCGCGCTGATGGCGCGCGAGGCCGGTGCCAGCGTGCTGCTGCTTGAATCGGCCCCGCGCGCCTGGCGCGGCGGCAACTCTGCCCACACGCGCAACCTGCGCTGCATGCACGATGCGCCGCAGGATGTGCTGGTTGAGGCCTACCCCGAAGAAGAGTATTGGCAAGACCTGCTCAAGGTGACGGGCGGCCTGACCAATGAGCACCTGGCGCGCCTCGTGATCCGCGCATCCAGCAGTTGCCGCGACTGGATGCGCAGCCACGGCGTGCACTTTCAGCCGCCGCTGTCGGGTGCGCTGCATGTGGCGCGCACCAATGCCTTCTTCATGGGCGGCGGCAAGGCGCTGGTCAACGCCTACTACCGCAGCGCAGAAAAGCTCGGCGTGCAGATCCGCTATGAAGCGCCCGTAGACCGCATCGAGATCGAGAACGGCCGTTTCGTGGCCGCGCACTGCACCGTGAACGGCAAGCCCGAGCGCATCACCGCCAAAACCTGCGTGCTGGCTGCCGGCGGCTTTGAATCGAACCGCGAATGGTTGCGCGAAGCCTGGGGCCAGAACGAGCGTGGCGAGTGGCCTGCCGACAACTTTTTGATCCGTGGCACGGCCTACAACAAGGGCGTGCTGCTGCGCCATCTGCTCGAAGACCATGGCGCCGACCGCATTGGCGATCCGACGCAGGCGCACATGGTGGCCATCGACGCGCGCGCGCCGCTGTACGACGGCGGCATCTGCACGCGCATTGACTGCGTGTCGCTGGGCGTGGTGGTCAACCGCAACGGCGAGCGCTTTTACGACGAGGGCGAGGACTTTTGGCCCAAGCGCTACGCCATCTGGGGCCGCCTGGTGGCGCAGCAGCCGGGACAGATTGGCTATTCGATCATCGACAGCAAGGCCATCGGCCGCTTCATGCCGCCGGTGTTTCCGGGCGTGAAGGCCGACAGCCTGCCCGAGCTGGCGCAAAATCTGGGCCTGCCGGTGGACACCTTTATGCGCACGCTCGATGCCTACAACGCCGCCTGCCGCGTGGGCACCTTCGACCACACCGCACTGGACGACTGCCACACCGAAGGCGTCACGCCCGCCAAGACGCACTGGGCGCGGCCCATCGACACCGGGCCGTTCTACGGCTACGCGCTCAAGCCCGGCGTCACCTTCACGTATCTGGGCCTGCACACCGACGACACGGCCGCCGTGCGCTTTAACAACCAGCCCAGCGACAACTTGTTCGTGGCGGGCGAAATGATGGCCGGCAACGTGCTTGGCAAGGGCTACACCGCCGGGGTGGGCATGAGCATTGGCACGGCGTTTGGCCGCATTGCCGGTACGCAGGCGGCGCAAGCAGCTTTACAGTCAAACAAGCCTCCAGCACGCATCCAGCAAGCGCAAGCAGCTACAAAAACAGGAGTACATGATGCAAACGCTTGAAGCCCTGACGCGCGACGCCAAAGCGCTGGCCAATGGCGACATCGTGCTGTCGGCCCCCGAGTCTGAAGTGGCCCGCCAGCTGCAGATCTGCAATGCCTGCCGCTACTGCGAAGGCTTTTGCGCCGTGTTTCCGGCCATGACGCGGCGGCTGGAGTTTGGCAAGGCCGACATCCACTTTCTGGCCAACCTGTGCCACAACTGCGGCGCCTGCCTGCACGCCTGCCAATACGCGCCGCCGCACGAGTTTGCGGTCAACGTGCCGCAGGCCATGGCCCAGGTGCGCGGGCAAACCTATGCCGACTACGCCTGGCCGCCCGCGCTGGGCCAGCTCTACCAGCGCCAGGGGCTCACGCTGTCGCTGGCGCTGGCCGCAGGGCTGGCGCTGTTCCTGGTGCTGGCTGTTGCGCTTGGCGGCGCAGGCGTGGGCGCCCTGTGGGGCACGCCGGTGGGCGGCTTCTACGGCATCTTCCCGCACAACCTGCTGGTGGGCCTGTTTGCGCCGGTGTTCCTGTTTGCCACGCTGGCGCTAGCGCTGGGCGTGCGCCGCTTCTGGCGCGACGTGACGCCCGCCACCAGCGGCGCGCCGCTGTCCACGCCCGCCGCCGCCGAGGCCACCGACGCCGTGCTGCGCCTCAAATACCTGGACGGCGGCCACGGCGACGGCTGCCACAACGAGGACGACGCCTACACCCTGTCGCGCCGGCGCTTTCACCACCTCACGTTCTACGGCTTCATGCTGTGCTTTGCCGCCACCAGCGTGGCCACGGTGTACCACTATGCCTTCGGCTGGGCAGCCCCCTACGACCTGCCCAGCCTGCCCAAATTGCTGGGCGCGGTGGGCGGCGTGGCCCTGGCGCTGGGCACGGCCGGCCTGTGGCGGCTGAACCTGCGCCGCCACCCGCTGCATGGCGATGCTGCGCAAAAGCCCATGGATCGCGCCTTCATCGCCCTGCTGTTCCTTACTGCCACCAGCGGCCTGGCCCTGTGGGCGGCACGCGGCACCGCTGGCCTGCCGCTGCTGCTGTGCCTGCACCTGGGCGCAGTGATGGCGCTGTTTGCCACGCTGCCCTACGGCAAGTTTGCGCACGGCATCTTCCGCACCGCTTCGCTGCTGCGCCACGCGGTGGAAAAGCGCCAGCCCAACCCCATCGGGCTCGGTTCCGACTGATCCCCCACATCCTTGCACCCCCACACAACCCACGAGAAGGAGACCCCATGAACCACAAGCGAACCCTGCTGCAATGCGCCCTGGCGCTGGCAGCCTTGCCCCTGGCTGTCGGCGCCGCGGCGCAAGACTTTCCGCCCAAGAAGCCAGTGACGCTGGTGGTGGGCTTTGCTGCGGGTGGCGCGGCCGACGCAGCGGCGCGGCTGATTGCCAAGAAGCTGGGCGAGAACATCGGCCAGTCGGTGGTGGTGGACAACAAGGGCGGCGCGGGCGGCAACATCGCCCACCAGTTCGTGGCCAATGCGGCGGCCGATGGCACCGTGCTGCTGTTCGGCTCGGTGGGGCCGCTCACCATTGCGCCGCACTTGATGAAGCTGCCCTACGACCCGTTCAAGGACCTGGCCCCGGTGTCGGGCGGCGTGAACTTTCCGAACGTGCTGGTGGTGCACAAGGGCGCAGGCGTGAAGACGCTGGCCGAGTTTGTGCAACTGTCCAAGAAGAAGCCGGGCAGCGTGGAGTTTGCGTCCACCGGCGCGGGCTCCGCATCGCACCTGGCGGGTGAGTTGTTCAACCAGCGCGCGGGCATCGACATGACCCACATCCCCTACAAGGGCGGCGCGCCTGCGCTGCAGGACTTGCTGGGCGAGCGCGTGACCTCGTACTTTGCCGCGCCCCCCACGGCCATGCCGCATGTGGAAGCGGGCAAGCTGATCCCGCTGGCCACCACCGGCCTCACACGCCCTGCGTACCTGCCTAACATCCCGACGGTGGCAGAGTCCGGCTTTCCTGGCTTTGAGGCGCTGAACTGGTACGCCTTTGTGGCCCCCGGCAAGACCCCTGCACCGCTGCTGGACCGCTGGAACCAGGAAATCGTCAAGGTGCTGAACGACCCTGGCGTGAAAGAAGCGCTGAACAAGCACGGCCTCAGCCCCCAGCCCACCACGCGGGCTGAGCTGATGGCGTTCATGAAGAAGGAATCGACCCAGTGGGCCGCCATCATCAAGGAGCGCAAGCTCACGGCGGACTGACTTCGGCACGCCAACCCGACGAGGCCACAGCGGCCTCGCAGCAACCCAGAAGCCTGTCGGACTTGGAAATCGTCGGCTCCAAGTCCGACAGACTCTTGGCGGCCCCTTCAGAGGGCCGCTGTGGCTTGCAGCACGCTCGCGTCGGTGTGGATCAGCGCCAGCGGAGCGCGCTGACCGGCCAGGTAGTCCTGGATGCACTGCAGCACCAGCGGGCTGCGGTGGCGGGCGGCGCTGGCATGCAGCTCGTCCAGCGTCATCCACACGGTGCGCACGATGCCTTCATCGAGCGCGCGCCATTCGTGGTGCGTGCCCACCGTGCCGGCAAAAGCAAAGCGCAGGTAGGTGATGTCGTGCCCCGTGCGCGTGCGCGTAAAGCGGTTGAGGTACACGCCCACCAGGGCCGCGGGCGCAAAGTCGTGCGCCGTTTCCTCCAGCACCTCGCGCACGCAGGCCTCGATGGGCGACTCGCCCGGGTCCAGGTGACCGGCGGGGTTGTTGAGCCGCAGGCCGTCGGCCGTGTCTTCTTCGACCAGCAGAAAGCGGCCATCGCGTTCGATGATGGCGGCCACGGTAACGTTGGGTTTCCAGCGATTTGGCATGGCGCGCATTATGACCACGGGCCATGACAGGCGCCTTATGGGGCCCGGTCAGGGGATCGCAAGGGCCTTTGAAGTCGCTTTGGGGCGCGCTCTGTAACGCGAATAATCGCGCTGTATTTGCGCCGCCCAGGTCGCTCAGTGCGGCACCACGGGGGCCTGCACGAAGTCGTCCAGCGACAGGCCTTTTTCCTTGAGCAGCGCCTCCAGCACGGGCTGCAGGCGGCCCAGGCTTTCGTGCACGGCCTCGCGCACGGTGTCCACCACCACCTGGGTGCTGCGCTCGATCTCGATGTTGAGCACGTCGCCGGCCCTCTTGTCTTCAAACACCGTGGCGCGGCGGGTTTCGGGGATCAGCCACACCTCAAACCAGCCCTCGGCGCGGTTGACCTCGGCCACCGTGAGGCTGGCGCCGTGAATGGCGATGTAGCCCTTGGCAAACACATACTTGCGAAAGTCCGGCGGCACGGCCACGCGCCACACCAGGTTGTTGTCGAACTCACGGCGCTGCACCAGCGTGCCGGTGAAATCGACATGGCCCGACAGCGGGTGCCCGCCGATCTCGGCGCCGTCCTTGGCCGCGCGCTCCACGTTCACGCGGTCGCCCTGCTGGTAGCTGCCCAGCGTGGTGATGTTCAGGCTCTGCAGCATCACGTCAAACGCAGCCTGCGTGGGCGAGAGGATTTCCGTCACCGTGAGGCACACGCCGTCGGTTGCCACGCTGGCGCCAATGGCCAAGTCCTGGCAAAAACCCTCGGGAAAGTCGAGCGTGAAGGTGCGCAGGCCTGCGCGGTCATGGATGGCGGCGATGGTGGCGGTGGCTTGAACAATGCCTGTGAACATGGTGGCGCGGCTTTCCGGGTGCGTTGCGGAGCGCAGGGCCTGCGGGGGCGGGCAGCACTCCTGAAGGGGTTACGCAGATTTTGCCACCCGGCCTGATCTGCGCGGTGCACCCATGTCTTTATCCCATGGGCGGCGTATTTGCTGCCACCGCCATGGCACGCGCCATGTACACCGCGCCTGCCCCATAGCTGGCCAGGCGCTCGCGCTGCGCCGCGTCGCCCAACGGCTGCTGGGCGTAGCCATGGCGCTCCCAATAGGTTTGCGAGCCCTGCACCGACACCAGCGCGGTGTGCCGCAGCCCTTGCGCCGCCGCATGGTCCCACACCGATTTGAGCAGCGCCTGCGCCAAGCCCTGCCCGGCGCAGGTGGGCAGCACGGCCATGTCGTGCAGGTACAGCGTGTCGGCCTGCGGCACGGCCTCGAAGTCGCCGTGCAGCGGCGTGACCTTGCCGAGCAGCGAGTCGTAGGCCGCGAGGTAGGCGCAGACGCGCCCGCCGTCTTCCAGCACCAGCGAGCACTGCGCCGGGCTGGCGAGGCGGCGCGTGAACACCTCGGCGCTTTCGACGTATTCGTCTCCGTAGCAGGCGCGCTGCACGTCCAGCAGACCGGGCAGGTCGTCCACGGTGAGGGGGCGGGGCGTCATGTCAGTAGCTCTTGTTTTGATAGCTTCTTGCGCTTTCTGGATAAGCGCTCAAGCCATATTTCACCGCAAAAACCGGCGCCCTCATGCTCCGGCGCCTTCCACCCCGCGCCAGGCGGCCTCCTGCAGGTCCAGCGGGAGTTCATGGGCCAGGGCCGTGTGTTCGCGTTCGTGGTGGTGCTCCAGCACATGGCGCAGCGCATGGGCGGCGTCAATCAGCATCAACACGGTGCGGCGCCGGGCGGCTTCGTCCGGTGGCGGGTGGCAGACCACCGCCTGCACGCGCGCGATGTATTCCTCGGCCAGCAGGGCAATGCGCTCATGCTCCAGCAGGTACACCCGCGCCGCCCAGCGCGCGCCCTCGGGCACATGGGGCAGCAGGCGGGTGTTTTCGATGGCGATGTGCTGCGCCAGGTCGGTGCGCCAGCGCTGCAGGCGCTGCAGCGCACTGCCAAAGTCCGCGCCCGCGACATCCAGCAAATGGGCGTGTAACTGCGCGTCAAGCTGCGCGTGCTGGTGGTTAAAGAAAGCGGGGGCATGATTCATATGCGGACAGGGAGTGGGCGATGGGCTAATGATGGAACGCAACAACCGCGCTGGCGTGATACACGTGCTGCCTGCACGGACTTGGCAGTCTTGATATTTGCTAAGGGTAGCTGCATTGGTTTGAACGCCTGAGCCGTTGGCCGAACTCACTTGGCGTGCAGGCGGATTTGCCGGGCATCCAGGGGCACAAACCTCTGCCATTCATCCATCACGCAAGGAGAAGACCATGACAACACTCATCACATTGGTGCGCAAGCTCGCCGGCTCGCTTGGCCGCCTGATCGTTCGCCCCGCTGCTGCCCACTGCGACACCGCAGATGGTCCGGCGGTCCTCGACGGACGCCGGGCGTTGGACTTGGGCAATGTCAACATCGCCTTGAAATGGGTGCGTGCCGAAGACGAAACCGAGGTGCGCGCGGCCTTTGAGCGCGCCGGCAGGGTTCGCGCAGCGGGCGGTGAGGCGGCATCGCTGGCCGATCAGTGGTTTTTGGAAAACCTGGTGCGCATCCACCGCGCAGGCGAAGGCGCGGGGTACGACGGCATTAAGCCCTCCGGTACCGTCATGCCCCCGCAGGTGCGCGCTGCGGACGAGGCGCTTGACCAAGGGACAATCGAGCCCTTGCGCGGCTTGATCGAGGCGCCGCGCTGGGCCGAGTTGGAAAAGCGTTTCAACCACGCCCTGGCGCTCAAGAACTTTGATGCCGACGACCTGGTGGCGGCGCGTGGTTACATGGACGCCTACGTGTCGTTCTTCAAATACGCCGAGGGCCATGACCACGGGCATGACCATGCGAGCCATGCGCACGGCCATGCTGCGGGCGGCTGCGGGCACCACTGATGCTCTGGTTCACCCGGGTTCGGTCGCACTCGATGGCACCCACGCTGTTCGATGGCAGCCTGGCGCTGACGCGCAGGCTGGGGCGCGGCGCCCCCGTTCGCCGGGGGGACTTGGTAGTCATGGACTCGCGTGAGCTGGGCCAGGCCATGGTCAAGCGCATCATCGGCCTGCCCGGGGAAACGGTGGCGATCAGGGACGGCCAGGTCTGCATTGATGACCGCGCCCTTGCGGAGCCCTATGCCAGCCCATCGGTGTTCAGCGACACTTACCGGGTGCCACCCGGGCACTACTTTTTGCTGGGGGACAACCGCGACACCTCCAGTGACAGCCGAACCTGGCGCCAGCCCTATATTGCTCGCAACGCCATCCTGGGCCGCATTCTTCGATGGCCCTGGGCGCGGCAAGCGCAAGAACTCACGCAGGCATGACAACAATGCAAAACCCCGCCCAACCCGCTTACCCCGCCTACTACGACGCTGTGCCCGCCATCGTGATGATGGACCCGCTGGCCCGGCTACTCGGCTCTGCCGAGGAGGGCCTGATCGAGTACCGCTACATCGACGCAGTCAAGCTGACCGGGCATTCCTGCCCCACGGTGGCCGGCGCCTGGCTGATGACGCGGTGTGCTATGGAGCGACTGTACCCGGGCGGCACGCCGCGGCGCGGCGGCATCAGGGTGGAGCTGCGCCAGCCGCTGGACGAAGGCGTGACAGGTGTCGTCGCCAGCGTGGCGGCTCTGGTCACTGGCGCTGCCAACGCGGGGGGCTTCAAGGGCCTGGCCGGTCATTTTGGCCGCAGGGACTTGCTGCAGTTCGATGTGCCCCTGGACGGCGACATCCGGTTCACGCGCGTGGATACCGCGCAGGCGGTGGAGTTTGTGCGCCGGGGGCTCCCGGCACCGCACCCGGCCGCACTGAGCCAGTTGCTGCGCCAGGCATTGGGCCCCCAGGCATCCGAAGACGACCGGCGCGCTTTCGCCCAGGCTTGGGGTGAACGGGTTGCGCAGATCGTCCACCCTGGCGCCGCGGTGGAGTGGGTCGAAGTCACGGTGGCTTGAACCCATGGCGCGGCGCGAGATCCCCAGCGAAGTGCTCCTGGCACGCCTGCCCCTGTTCCAGACGCTGGACACCGCAACGCTTGCGCGCCTGGCGGCGGCGGCCACGCGGCACATGTTTGAGCGTACAGAGCCGGTGTTTAGACGGGGCGACCCGGTCAACGGTATGTATATGGTGGTTTATGGCGAGGTCAGGCTGTGGGGCTGCACGCCCAAGGGAGACAAGCGGTTGAGCGGCATCGTAGGGCCGGGCCAGTGTTTTGGCGAGTCCGTGATGTTCCTGGAGCGGGCGGCCGTGGTGACCGCTGAGGCCGCCAGCGACACGCTGCTGCTGCGCATCTCCCGTGAAGCGATTTTTGATGAATTGGACCGCAACCCCCGGTTTGTGCGCGCCATGATCGCCGGGCTGAGCCTGCGGGTGGAGGGCTTGGTACGCGAACTGCAGCGGCAATCCCTGAGCAACGGAACCGAGCGGTTCGTGGCCTACCTGATGCACTCTTGCAAAAATGTCGGCGTGCCGTTTGAAACCACCCTTGCCACCACCAAGAACGCCATCGCCTCGCAGCTGAATCTGACCCCTGAGCATTTCTCGCGCATCCTCCAAGAGCTGCAGCAGTCAGGGCTGCTGCAGATGAAGGGCCGCAAGATCACGGTGCCCCGGCCGGAACGGCTCATCAGCGCATGGCTGCGGGGGTGAGCTGGCACGCCCGCCCGCGTCCTGCCCGCGCCTTACCTGCGCACTGCCAGCCCCGCCGCTCAGCGGCCCGACAGATCGGCAGCCACCCAGTGCAGCCCCTTGCCGCGGCTGAAGTAATAGTCCCCCTGGGGGCTGATGGCCACGGCGTGGTGCGTGGCCGGGTCGGAGAAAAACTGCCAGCCGTGGCCAGCCTCCTGGGCGTTCACGCGGGTGGGCACCATCTGCATGTCTTGCAGACTGCGTTTGTCTGCCAACGTACGGTGGTGGGCCGAATCGCGCTGCTGGCCCCCGTCGTGCTGCCCCGCCAGCAGCGGGGCCGAGAAAAGCGAGGCCAGCAGGGCGGCGGAAATCAATGCGGTGGTGTTCATGGCACTCTCCTGAGAACGCCAGTCGGAAGTGACTGTGCCTGCAGTGTGCGCCGGTGGCGATGAACCGGTGCTGAACAGCGTGTTCAAAGGCCGTTCATGTGGGTCAACCTACCCGGCCGCCACCCACCCGGCCGTATGCCCGCGCGTGAAGGCTTCCTCGAACACCGAGTAGCCCGACCAGTCGCTGTGCGCGAACACCAGCCGTGCCGTGGTGGGCGTGGGCAGCCAGGGTGCGCGCTCTCCATTCAATAGCGGCTTGCGCAATCCAGCCGGACGCTGCAGGCCGATCTGGCTGAAAAAACCGAGCGAACCCGGCGTGGGGATGGCCATCGCGTGGCCGTAGCGCGTGATGTCCACGCGGGTGGCGCGGCGCGGCAGGTCGGGGTGGGGCACGCTCAAGGCGGCCAGCGTGGCGTTGGCCCAGTGCGTCCAGGGCTGGGTGGCCAGTTGCTCGCGGCCCTGTGGCGCATCGCCCAGTGCTTGGTAGTAGCTGAGCACGGTGGGGCCGGCCAGCACGGCGCGCGGGTCCAGGCGCTGGTGGCCGGCATCCACATAGCCCAGGCCACCGGGGTTGGCATCGCCATAGAGCACGTTGTCCCACGCGGGCGCGGCGCCGGGGCGGTCGGCCAGCGGCGCGTCGATGTGGATGTTGGCCACCAGCCACGGCGCCCACGACAGGCGCCGCGCGGCCTCGCGCAAAAAGGCGGGCGGGCCTTGCACCACGCGCGCGGCCATGAACACCGGCAGCGCCACGATGCAGCGCTGTGCCTGCCAGCGCTCCACGCTGTCGGTGGCGTGGTTGAAGGCGTCCACCTGCACGCCATGGCGGCCCTCGGTGATGCGCAGCACGCTGCAGGCCGTGCGCAACTGGCCGCCGTCGTGCAGCGGCGCAGCCAGGCGCTGGGTGAGCCAGCCATTGCCTTCGGGCCAGGTGAGCACGCCCTCGCGGTCTTCGGCGGCGGCGGCATCGCCCGGCGCATGAAAGCCGTGGCGGCTGGCGAAATAGTGGATGCCGGCCCAGGCCGACACACGCGCCGTGCCCGCGCCGTAGTCGTCGCGGCAGCAGTAGTCCAGGTACCAGCGCAGGTGCGGGTCATCCAGCCCCTCTTGGCCTAGCCATGCAGCAAAAGTCATAGCATCCAGCGCTTTATGGGTGGGCGCCAGCGGCCGTTTTGCATCAAAAGACTTGAGCATGGGCATGGTGAAGCGCGCGGCCTTGCCCAGCGCTTGAACCCGTTCGGCAAAGCGCCGGTATTGCGCCAGCGTGGCCTCGCCCACGCCCTGCACGGGCAGCAGGCCCTCTTGCCACTCGCCCTGAAAAAACAGGCGCTCTTGCGGGCTGTGGCACAGGTGGCGCTCGTCGTATTGCCAGCGCCCGGCCACACGCTGGCGCAGGCCCAGTTCTTCCAGCAGGTCCTGCACCTCGCGCGCGTCGTCGCCGGGCACAGGCAGGTAGTGCGCGCCCAGCGGGCAGGCAATGCCGTTGACCTGGCCGCCGCGGCTGTTGCCACCGGCGGTGTCTTCCAGCTCCAGCAGGGCGAAGTCGTCCACCCCCGCCAGCCGCAGCGAGCGCGCCGCCGCCAGCCCGGCCACACCACCGCCCGCAATCACCACCTGCGCGCGGCGCACCACGGCGGGCGCGGGCAGGGTGCCCTGGGCCAGCAGGTCGCGCAGCTGGTGGCCACGCGCCATGTCGATACCGGCAAAGCCGCCTGCCAGCGTGCGCGGCGCCGGGTCACACCCAGACGAAAGCACCGCCGTGGCGGCCGAGGCAGCAGCGGTGAGGAAGTGGCGGCGCTGCATGATGTCAGTTCTGCAGGGTGTACGCACCACCCGCGACGCATGAAACGGGCGCGGCCCAGGCCAGCGGCCCCCGCGCAAGGGCCGCCCCGCCGCGCAGGGGGCGTTCCCCTGCCCGCAGCGCGCAGCGCTGCGAGAGCGGGGGGAAGACGCGAAGCGGCTCAGGGGGGTGTCTCAATGTTTTCCCCATTCGCGCTCATAGGTGTGCACCAAGGCCTGGTTCGACAACCTGTTCACCTCGGCGGGCACCCGCGCCATGTCCAGCGGAAAGTCGAACAGCAGCGGCAGCGTGTCGGCGCTCAAAAACCGCAGCTCGCCCGGCAGCGCCTCGGGCAGGCGCCAGGGGCGGCGGCTGGCGATGACGAAGCCCCACTCGCCAAAGCTGGGCACATGGGCGTGGTAGGGCGTGGTGCGCAGGCCCACCGCTTCGATGGTCTGCACCACCGTCCAGAAGCTCTGGCGCGCCACCAGCGGCGAAGTGGTCTGCACCACGGCGTAGCCGCTGGCTGCAAGGCGCTGCTCCAGCAGGGCATAAAAGCTGTTGGTGTAGAGCTTGCCGATGGAGAAATTGGTGGGGTCGGGGAAATCGACCACGATCACGTCAAATGTATCGGGAGCCCCCACGCTTCCCGCTGCGCGTGGTTCGCTGCCCGGGCCAGGGGGAGGTGCCCCGGCGATACCGGCGCGGGGGGCGCTCGCGCCTTGGGGCGGCCCGGCGGCGCTCGATTGCCCGTCCTGCAGCCACTGAAAGGCGTCGGTGTTGACGATGTGCACCTTGGGGTTGTTCAGCGCTCCTCCGTTCAGGCGCGTCAGCGTTTCGTGCTGGCTGAACAGCTGCGTCATGGCCGGGTCCAGCTCGACCAGCGTGACCGATTCGACCGAGGGGTATTTGAGAATTTCGCGCACCGCCATGCCGTCGCCGCCGCCCAGCACCGCCACCTTTTTGGGCGCGCCGTGCGCCGCCATGGCCGGGTGCACCAGCGCCTCGTGGTAGCGGTATTCATCGCGCTCGGCAAACTGCAAGTTGCCGTTGAGGAACAACCGGTGGCCGAGCTTGCCGTTGGTGACCACGATGCGCTGGTAGGGCGAGGCCGCGGTAAAAACAATGCTGTCCTGGTAAAACTTGTCTTCGGCAAAGGTGGTGATCTTCTCGGCACCCACCAGCGCGGCCAGCAGCAGGCCCAGCACCATCACACAGGCCGCCACATGCGCGCGCAGGCGCCGCAGCTCCCAGCGAAACAGCCACACGGCCCACAGCGCCACCAGCGCATTCATCAGGCCAAACAGCAGCCCCGTGCGAATGAGGCCCAGCTGCGGCACCAGCAGCAGCGGAAACGCCAGCGACACGGCCAGCGCGCCCAGGTAGTCGAACGTGAGCACCTGCGAGACCAGGTCTTTCAGGGCCACGTTGCGCTTCAAGATGCGCATGACCAGCGGAATCTCCAGGCCCACCAGCGTTCCCACCACCAGCACCATCCCGTACAGCAAAAACCGAAACGCCCCCGGCGCATACGCGTTGGCCAGAAACAGCGTGGCCGGCAGCAGCCCGCCGATCAGCGCCACCAGCAGCTCAATGCGCAAAAAGTGCGCGGGCAACTGCCGCTCGAAATAGCGCGACAGCCACGAGCCCACGCCCATGGCAAACAGGTAGGTGCCGATGATGGTGGAAAACTGCAGCACCGAGTCGCCCAGCACATACGACGCCAGCGCACCCGCCGCCAGCTCGTAAAGCAGGCCGCAGGCCGCCACCACGAACACGCTGGCGAGCAGGGCAATGTCGATGGGGCGGGCGCCGCCGGGGGCGATGGCAGGCACTGTGGCAGGTGTCATGCCAGCACCGTATCGAGCTGCTGCGCCAGGCTCTTGCCGTCTTGCTGCCGGGTCAGCCAGCCAAACACGGCTTTGCCCGCGCTGGCCTGGGCCCACAACGCACCCACGTGATGCTTCTCGGTCTGATAGGGATTTTGAATATGGTCGCCCTTGTACTCGAGCAAAGCCACACGGCCATCGACCAGCTCGGCCACGAAGTCGGCAAAAAACCGGCCACGCGACGTGGGCAGGGCAAAGCCGCAGGGCGCGGTATCGAGGTTGCGCACCCATTGCCGGACTTTGGGGTGGCGGTCGATCAACTGCGCGCACTGAAACTCTTCGCCGCCATCTTTCAAGTCGGCCAGCACGGCAAAGTAATGCCGCGTGAACTGGTAACGCCCGCTGTAGCGCGACGCCACCGGCGCTGGGTAGCGGCCAGGCTCAAACACATGGGGGTGCAGCCAGTCGCTCTCAAGCAACCACGCGCCCGCCTGGCCGTTCTGCAGCACCAGCTGGCGAAACTGCCGCGTGGCCGCCTGGTCGCGCAGGTCGCCCACATGCAATGCGATGCACCGGGCCAACTGAAACCGTGCCTGCGCCAGCAACACCAGCGGCAGGCCGCAGGCATGGAGCTGGTGGTTCACCACGGCCGCCAGAAAAGCACGGCGCTGCGACTGGGTGATGCCCGCCAGCGGCGCGTGCAGCGCCTTGTGCAGCGACTGGTCCAGCCAGCGCACCAGTGTGTCGGCCGTGATGCTGCTGGCGCCGTAGTCCATGGCCATCTGCTGCACATCGGTGGGGCGCAGCGTCACGCGTGCGTCTTTCACGTCGATCTCGATCACGTTCGACTCTTGCGCCACATGAAAACCGGGCAGCTGCACCGCCTGCGGGCTGAGCAGATCAAGCTCCACCGTGTCCAGCACCGCGGCCTGCTCCAGCGGCCACAGTGGCGCCTGTGCGTCGGTGCGGTAGGCCAGTGTGGGTACGGGCGCAAAGCGCACGCCGCGCGATGCGGGGGCCACGCTGGCGGCCACCAGTGCGTTGTGCTGGGCTACCTGCTCGCGCAGTTGCTCCTGCTTTTTGGCCCCGCGCACCTGGGCCAGCATCAGCGCCTCGGTGCTGGCCTCGATGTGGCCCGCCACCACCACCTGCGCCGCGCCCGCAATGGTCTGCTGCTGCACACCGGGCACTGCCAGCAGCTCAGGGGTGGCTGCAATTGCTTCAAAATTAGTAGCTATTAGCGCTTGTGGGGCAAGCGCTAGGGGTGAATTTGTATCAAATTCTTCGCCAAACAGCGGATAGCTCGATGGCGCCGCAAGCATCGAGGCCACATCCAGCGCCTCGAACCCCATGTGCTGGATCAGGCGGTCGGCCAGCGCATGCGCCGCCGCAGAAAACTCCGCCGCGCACACATGGGCATAAGCGCGGTTGAGCGCCTCGCGCCCGCGCCGGCGCGCCTGCGGCATGCGCAGCACGCGGCCCAGCAACTGCTCCACCGCCGTGGCGCTGGTCAGTTTTTGCAGGCTGCACAGCACATAGGCAAACGGGCAGTCCCAGCCCTCGCGCAGCGCCTGCACTGTAATCACATAGCGCACCGGGCAAGTGCGCGCCGCCAAATCAATGTCGTCCAGCCCGCGCTGGGTGCCCGTGGCCACCACGATCTGGTTGTCTGGCAGGTTGAGCTCGTCCACCAGATAGCGGCGCAGGGCCTCGGGCGGCATTTCGTCGCCCAGGTTTTGCGCCTGAAACAGCACGATGGGCCGCACATGACCGTGCCCATCGGCCTCGTCCTTCAGGGCCTCGGCCTCCAGCTTGCGTTGCGTCTGCACGGCGCCAAACACGGCGGCGGGCCAGCCCTCGGGGTGCTCGGCCAGCACGATGGGCAGCTTGATCATGTCCTCGGCCGCCAGCTCTTGCGCGCTGACGTGGTAGAGCACATTGGTCTTGGCAGCAATCGGCGTGGCCGTCAGCTCCAGAATGAACGCGGGGTTCAGGCGCTGCAGCGCGGTGAAGCTCTTGTCCGTTTTGGTGTTGTGCGCCTCGTCCACGATGAGCAGGGGGCTGTGCAGTGCCAGCCAGTTGGCCAGGCTCCAGCGCGGCTGGCCCACAAAGCCCGCCAGCACGCCCGTGGCGTCCTGCGCGGCGTCGTGTGCCGTCACCACGGCATCGGGCAATCCCTGCAGGCAGGCCATGCTGCCCTCTGGCGCGCCCTTGAAGTGCGGCTCAAAGCTCTCCGAAAAACTGTACACATTGCGCTGCCCCGCATCCTCGATGCGAAAGCTCTGGATGGTTGCCACCACCACCACAGCGTGGCGCCCCCAATCGGGCGGGGCGATTTGCGCCACGTCGTCGAGCGTGCACACCTGCAAGCCCTCGCCATAGGCATCGGTCAGGGCGGCACGGTAGGCATGGCCGGGCGTCTGCAAGGCCTTGAGCGTTTGCTGGCGAATGGCATCGCTGGGCACCAGCCACACGGCCACCGGCGCATCGCTGCCTTGCCACTCACGCGCCAGCAGGGGCACCGCGTGCGCCGCCAGCACCGTTTTACCGCCCCCCGTGGGAATGCGCAGGCACACGCAAGGCACCTGCGCGCCAAAGGCGTCAAGGTTGTAGGGGCGGTCCGCCAGCTCGCCAAAGGCCAGCGCCGGACCCTTGGTGCGGGCTGCGCGGGCGAACGCGCCCAGCGCATCGAGGGCGGTTTGCTGGTAGGTTTTGAGGGTGATGGGGGTCATGGAAAGAAATTCAGTCAACACGGCGCAACAACAAAGTTATCCACAGGCGCATTACAATCAACGCGTGGGAACGAAATTCGGCTCCATGCCGTGTGAAAGCTGGAACCACGGGGCAACCCAGTCAGGCGATCCTATATTCCCACCTTGTTTTTCAAAGCCGCTCCCACGAGCGGCTTTGTTTTTGAGTAGTACACCCCGTAAGGCGCCTTGTCGGTTTCGTCCACCGCGTGGATGAGGCTGACCTTGTCCCAGACCATTTCCAAAAAGCGGCTCTCCTGCCGGGCGTAGTGTCTTTGCAGCGCCCACAGCATGTAGTCCACCGCTTGCAGGCCGGCTTGCTGCACCGGCTGTGCCGCCGTTACTTCAATGGCAGTGGTGACTTGCTTGTCCCATTGCTTGGCAAACCGGTCACGCGCCAGCACCAGCGAATCGGCAAAGGACTTGGTGCGGTCCGAACTGCCCCGCACGGCATAGCAGACGCGACAGCTTTCGTACTGGTGCAGCCGGTTCTTGAACAGCCGTGCCACGCTGCTGTCGTAAAGCTCGTTGGGGTGGTAACGGTAGGTGCCGTTGCGCCCATTGCGTTCGCGCACATATGACAGCACCGCTCGCATGTCGCGCACTTCGGCATAAAACTTGACGGAGTGGCGCAGCAGCAACTTGAACACCTCGCGGCGCACTTCAGGCAAATCGTCCTTGGCGTGAAACGCCACCGCCGTTTTACCCCGCTCTGGCTGGAAAGAGGGAACGTTCTTGAAGTACGGGTCGGCCTTCAGATCGGCACGCAGTTGCTCCAGATCCAAAGACAATGCCACTGGATCGTCGGCCTCCAGCAACCCCATGATGAAATGGCCCATCGCTCCACCCGGCTGGCCCACCAGCACTTGCCCCTTTGCATTGAAGAGCACGCCATCCCCCGATTCATCGACGAAGTAGTGGGCAATGCGTGAAGAGGACGCCAGTTGTACTTTGCTGTCCACCATATCGATCTTCACCTTGCCTTCACGTCATACGGAATGTGCTTGAACGTGACCCGCGCCAGCGCCAGGCGCGCCTCGCCCAAGCGGCAGGCCTCGCCATAGACCACCAGGGGCGCCTCGGGGTGGGGCGTGCGGGCGTGCAGCTCCAGCAGCGCGTCGAGCACGGCGGAGGTCAGCACATTGCCGCTGGCCGGGCGCTTGTCGCCCAGGATGCCGTTGAACAGCAGGTAATACGCCGTGCGGCTGCGCAGCACGGGGGCCGGTGCGGGCACGGGCTCGGGCGGGGCCGCCACGCCGGGCGCTGCGGGGCCAGCAGCCTGCAACCCGAGTTCGCCCTGGGGTGAAGGGATTGACGGGGCTTGCCGGGTTGGCGGCAGTTCTTCAGGTAAAATCGGCTCCAGGCGCCCGTCCGGCAAGCGCTCATAGCTATCAAAAACAGAGTGCGTACCCAGGTGCGGCGTGCCCGGAGTGGCGTGCGCGGGGTCAAAGGCGGTGCCGGTCTCCTGCTGCCAGACGAAGGCGGCCAGCGTGGCAAAGCGCACTTCGGGGTGGATGCAGCCATCGGCGTCAAAAATCGGCGCGCCCAGCCGCATGAAGCGAAAGCCGCCGCCGCCCTGCCAGTTCACGGCCTGGCTGATGCCGCCCTGCTCGCCGTCGATCACCTTTTGCAGGCGCGGCAGGCAGTGCGTGGCGGCGTGCTCGCCCATTTCGATGCCGATCCAGCGCCGGCCCATCTTGTGCGCCACGGCGGCCGTGGTGCCGGAGCCGAGGAAGCTGTCGAGGACGAGGTCGTTGGGGTGGGTGGCGACTTGGAGGATGCGTTGCAGGAGACGTTCGGGTTTGGGCGTGCCGAAGCGAGCGCTTTCAAATAATGCAAGACCTTCCAGCATGGCCTCTTGGTTGTGGCCGGAGTCTTCGTGAGCCCAAATGGAGCGCGGAACAACATCACCAGAACCATCTAAAAATTTCTTGATGCGGGGTAGCGATGCACCACCATCCACACCCCAATAAATCATGCTGTTGCGTACGTGCTCTTCATGCGTTTCGCGGCCAAATGCCCAGACGCGCGTTCTTTTTGGCCAAACCTCTTCACCGGTCTTGGGGTGTATCAGCGGGTAGTAAAGGTTCGGACGTTCATCGGCAGTTTTGGCACACGTATAGGCGGCAGAGTTCCATGGGCCACGGGGATCGTTGTCGGGATTTGTGTAGTACTTTTGCTGTGCTTCACTTCTGGGCAGTTTGTTGGGAGTCCACTTTGCTTTTGTTTTCGCGTACACCAATATGTGGTCGTGATCATTGCTGAAATAGTGCGCATCATTTGCGGGGCTGACACGCTTATGCCAAGCAAGGTTCGCCACAAAATTCCGCCGCCCAAACACCTCGTCCATCAGCACCTTGAGGTAATGCCCCTCGTTGTCGTCAATCGTCACCCAGATCGAGCCGTCGTCGCTCAGCAGGTCGCGCAGCAACTGCAGGCGCGGCAGCATCATGCTGAGCCACTGGCTGTGCTCCAGGTTGTCGTCGTAGTGCTCAAACGCGCTTTTCGTGTTGTAGGGCGGGTCGATGAAGATGCATTTGACCTGCCCCCGGTAAAACGGCAGCAGCGCCTTGAGGGCTTCGAGGTTGTCGCCCTGGATGAGCAGGTTGCCTTGTGCGCTGGCGGGCTCGCCGTGGGTGGAGACGCTCTCCAGCAGGCGGTAGGGCACCTGGGCGGCGGTGGTGAAGGCGTGGGCGCGGTTGAGCCAGTCGAGGGTGGGCAT
>NZ_QOZT01000046.1:0-28905 GCF_003345135.1 Acidovorax sp. BoFeN1 | reverse complement strand
CCCCCCGTCGCATGCCCTGGGTTCTGCCCCGCCAGCGCACATTGCGGCCCGCGCAGCCGCGCCGCTGCCGCCGCGCGGGCCCCCAGCTGTCTTCTGATTTTGCTATTATTATAATAGCTGTTTGCGCTTTATGGATAAGCGCTAGAGGCCTATTTGGCTTGTAATCAGGAGGCTGCGTGCACCCAAGCTGCGCGGCGCTGGATGTGTCCCGTGCCTTATGCGAATCGACCCCGCGCCCGCGCTACCTGAATGCGCGACGCGCCCATGCCATGGCTGGGCCAGCGCTGGCCAAGGTGTGCAGCGGTTTGCAGGCCGCAAGCCGGGCAGGCAGAAGATTTCCGCGCCTGCGCCGAAGGCCTTGTCTGTGGCAATGTCGACAGCACGCGGCCTCCCGCTGACGTTGTTCCCCTTTCACTGTTTCCCTTTTACTGTTTCCCATTCGTTTTTTACCCAGGAGAACCCCATGACACTGCACCGCATCACCCGCCCCGCACTCATCGCCCTTGCCCTGCTTGCCGGCCAGGCCCACGCCCAAGCCACTGCCCCTGTGGCGGTGGACGGCGCCTGGGCGCGTGCCACCGTGCAGGGCCAAAAGGCCACGGGTGCCTTCATGCGCCTGACTGCCAAAGACGGCGCGCGCCTGGTGCGCGCCGAGTCGCCAGCAGCCGGCGTGGTCGAAGTGCACGAGATGAAGATGGAAGGCGACATCATGAAAATGCGCGCCATACCCGCGCTCGACCTGCCTGCCGGCAAAACCGTCGAGCTCAAGCCCGGCGGCTACCATGTCATGCTGATGGACCTGAAGGCTCCGTTGGCCAAGGGCTCCAACGTGCCTGTGACACTGGTGTTCCAGGATGCCAAGGGCGCCGAAACCCAGCTGCCACTGCAGCTGCCGGTGGCCTCGCAAGCACCTGGAGCAGCGGCCTCCGGCATGGGCCAAGGCGCAGCGCACGGAAACAAGCACTGAGCACCGGGGGCTTTCCGGAACGCAAGGCATTGGAGTAAGCTGTGCCAACACGACGCCCTGCGGGGCGCGTGCCACAGACCCACCTATTGCGGAGCGGCCATGAGCGACACATCCAACTTCGGTTTCGGCAAATTCGTCCCCGGCTTTGACTTTCTGCAAAGCCTGGCCAAAGGGGCCTCCAGCAGCATTCCCCAGCTGCCCAACCTGTCGAACTGGGTGGCGCCCACCATCAGCGTCGAAGAGCTGGAAAAACGCATCGACGAACTCAAGGCCGTGCAGTTCTGGCTGGAGCAGAACTCGCGCGCCCTGACCGCCACCGTCCAGGCGCTGGAGGTGCAAAAGATGACGCTGGCCACGCTCAAGGGCATGAACTTCAGCATGGGCGACGTGGCCAGCGCCTTCAAGCTCAAGCCTGCCGACGGCGTGATGGGCAGCATGCAAAAGGCTGCCGAAACCTTTGCCGGCCGGGCAGCTGCAACTGCTGCAGCAACCCCCGCGCCAGCCGCCGCTGCGCCTGCGCCCGCAGAACCCGTCAAGCCAGCCCAGGCCGCACCGGCCGACGATTCCAAGGGCTCCCAGGCCCCCGAGCCATCCGTGGTGGACCCCATGCATTGGTGGGGCGCGCTGACCAGCCAGTTCCAGCAGATCGCGGCCAACGCCCTGAAAGACGCCGCCAAGCAGACCAGCATCGATCCCACCCATAACGTGGCCACCGGCCTGGCCAAAGAAGCCATGAAGACCGCCACCGACATGGCCAGCCAGTTTGCCGCCAAGGGCATAGAGACCATGCAGGCCGGCCAACGCGCTGCTGCCGGTGCGGCCAAAGCGCCCGCTGCCAAAAAGTCTGCTGCAAAAAAGGCACCTGCCAAATCTTCCAGCAAACCCGCCGCGAAACCCGCCGCGAAACCCGCCGCCAAAAAAGCCACGGCCCGCCGCGCACCGCGCAAGTCGGCGGGCTGAGATCACTGATCTGGCGGTGCTGCGGGCAGCGCCCGCCACTGCCCGAGAGGTCACACCATGAAACTATTTCCCACCGGCCATGCCACCCGCCCCCAGTGGCGCATGGCCGCCGCACTCGTGCTGGCCCAGTTGCGGGCCCAGATGTCCCTGCCCGAATACGCATCCGCACCCACGCTGGGCCTGCTCTACATCACCGACCACTACGCCAGCGAAGCGCAGGCGCTGTTCGACTATCTGAGCAGTGAACTGCCCGAGGTGACCGACTGGAGCGGCACCGTGGGCGTGGGCGTCTCGGCCAGCAACGCCGAGTATTTTGACGAGCCCGCGCTCTCCGTGATGCTGCTGGACGTGCCCGCCGACCAGTACCGCGTGTTTTCCGGTGTGGCCCCGTTGCCGCGCAATCCGGCCAGCGGGTTCGAGGCCTACACCGCGCTGGTGCATGCCGATGGCCATACCGCCGAACTGGCCGAGCTGCTGGACGAGATGGCTGCGCGCACCGCCACGGGTTACCTGTTTGGGGGGCTGAGCGCCAGCCGCAGCAACAACGTGCAGTTTGCGGTGGGGGGTGACGGCAACATGGCCGGGCAGGGCGGCGCCAGCGGGGTGTTTGACGGCGGGCTTTCGGGTGTGGCGTTTGGCGCCGGGGTGGCGCTGGTGTCGCGTGTCACGCAAGGTTGCCAGCCCGTGGGCGTGCAGCACACCATCACCGCGGCGCACGAAAACGTGGTGCTGCAGCTCGATGGCGAACCTGCGCTCGATGTGCTGCTCGGCACGCTGGAGGTTTCTCTGGACGGTGGCGACCCGCAACCCGCCCTGCGCAAGGTGCGCGCCACGCTGGCCGGGCTGGTCAATGCGGGCGAGCAGCCCCAGGGCCAGCGCCGCACGGGCCATTTCGGCACCGACACGCGTGTGCGCCACATCGTGGGCCTGGATGCCACCCGCCGGGGCGTAGCGCTGGCCGACCATGTGGAACCAGGAATGCACCTGACGTTTTGCCAGCGCAATGTGGCGGCGGCGCGCGCCGACCTCATGCGCATCTGCGCCGAAATCCGCGAAGAGCTTTCGCCCGAAGAGCTGGAGACCGCACCGTTGGTATCGTCCGATGCGCAGGGCGGACAACAGGCCGCAGCCCCTGGCGCCTCCGCTGCTGGTGCGCTACCACAGACGGGGCGGCGCATCTGTGGCGCGATCTACGTGAGCTGCTCGGGCCGGGGCGGCCCCCACTTTGGCGGCCCCAGTGCCGAACTGCAGATCGTGCGGCATGCGCTGGGCGATGTGCCATTGGTGGGTTTTTTCGCCGGCGGTGAAATTGCGCACCACCACCTGTATGGCTACACCGGCGTGTTGACGGTGTTTGTTGCCGCGTGATGCTGCGCGGGCAGTAGCGCCTGACCTTGCGTACCGTTGGCTTGGTGGTGCGCCGCTGGCCTCAGCCTTCAGGTCAGCAACCCGCGCGCCTGACAGTCATGGGCTTTCTGTCGAAGTTTGTCTGAAGCGCGGGCGATGCCCGTGGCCTCAGCCGCCTTCCGTGGGCAGTCCGCCAGCATCCCATTCGGGCAATCCGCCACGCAGCCAGTACACCGACTTAAAGCCTTTGGCAGCTGCCACCTTGGCCGCCTTGTAGGACTTCCAGCACTCGGCTCCATTGCAGGCAAAGATCACCGGCTTGGTCTTGTCGAGGGAAACCTTGTCGAACGCCTGAAAGTCGTCCTGGGCCGCGTTGAAGGCCACATCCTTGAGGCTTTTCTCCACGTAGGCGGCCAACACCGCGCCCCGGATGCGCTTGGCTTTGAATTCCTTCTCGGTGCGCGTATCCACCACCACGGCGCCCTGGGCCTGCAACTGCTGCGCCTCCTTGGCGGAAATGCGGGTCACGCCGGGCAGGCCGTTGGGTGTGAACAGGCCCAGTTCGGCCACGCGGCGGTATTCCTGGGCGTCGGGGCGCTGGGTGACCGGCGTCAGCCCGCTGGACACCGTGGCCGTGCCGAACCACTGGCCCAGCTTGCTGCGTGTATCGGCGGGCAGATCCTTGCGCACCACGATCGTGAAGCCGCCCGGCACCGGGTGCGAGGTGGCCAGCACGCGTGCCACGCCGGGGTGGCCCGCCGACCACTCGGCCCATTCATCGGCGCGCACCACGGTGGCGTCCGCAACGCCCAGCGACAACGCGGACAGGCCGGCTTGCGGGTATTTTTCATGCTTTACCGATTTCAGGTCCTGGAACGACAGCCCGGCTTCATTGAGCATGCCGCGCGCCATGTAGGTGTAGACCGAGTCCTGCTGCGGCAGATAGAGCCGCTGGCCTTTCATGGCCGCCACCGCAGGCACATTGGCTGCGCCGATCAGCAGGTATTGCTCGGATTTTTGCGTGGCACCCACCAGTTCATAGCCCCGCTGCAAGGCCGAGGCAGCAACCTGTGCAGGGCCGATGAACACGTCATAGCCCGCGCTGCGGGTGGCCCGCATCACATCGGCCAGGTCTTCGCTGGTGCTGAGCTTCAGGGGCTGGCCTGCTGCCTGTGTCAGGCCTGTTTCCAGCGCACTGCGGACGATGGTGTGGGCCGCCTTCTTGGCGGTGGGTTACACCGCCACGATGGCCGTCAGCTGGGCCTGGGCTCAGGGGCTGACGAGCAGACACGCCAGCGTGACAGCGGTCCATTGAAAGTTGCGGGGCATGGTTTTTCCTCTTGAATTGTTGAATGGCGGCGCTTCAATTTCACCGTGGCTTGCCGCAATGGACGGTGCGGCGTCGGATTCCACCACGGTGCGAGACCGCACCAGGGCGCGCCCTGCTTGGACCCCGCCGCAATCCGGCGCAGCCCGCGCTTTGGCCTGGCAACTTCCGGGCGTGCGCGTTTGCAACACGGTGAACCGTCTGGCAAATATGCCCCAAGGGTTTGACATTGCGAACACCTGCAGCGGATTTGTTGCACCTGTTTACATCTGTGCTCCAAAAGCGCTTCGCCAAAAACGGCTTCCCACACAAAATCCGCCAAGCCCCTTCTGTGGCGTCGGGCGATCCGGCGTTGCAAGACGGACTTCACCTGTTTCCTTTATTCCCGGAGGACCCTGCCCATGAAGAACCCGATGACACTGCCACGCCGCCACATGCTGGCCGGAAGCGCTGCCGCACTGAGCGCGCTGGGGCTGGCTGGCTGGACTGGCGTTGCACGTGCCCAGGCCGCAGCCACGCCCAAGCCGTTGCCCGGCTACGCCGGCTGGAAGAGCGCCAACGCCCTGATCGTGCACAGCGGCAACACCCTGGAAACGCGGCGCGCAGCCTTCGGAACCAGCGTGATCACGCCGTCGAACCAGTTGTATGTCCGCAACAATTTGCCCGCACCTGACGCCGCCGTTCTGGAGAACCGCGATGCCTGGACCGTGTCCATCGAGGGGGTCAAAAATCCGCGCACACTGAGCCTGGCCGAACTCAAGACCCTGGGCATCGACACCGTGGCCACGGTGCTGCAGTGCTCGGGCAATGGTCGGGGGTTCTTCCCCAGCAAGCCCAGCGGTACGCCGTGGACGGTGGGTGCCGCCGGTTGTGTGGTGTGGAGCGGTGTGCCGCTGCGCAACGTGGTGGCCGCCCTGGGTGGGCTGGTGGACGGCATGGCGTATGTCACCGGAACCGGTGGTGAAAAGCTGCCCGAAGGTGTGGATCCTCTGACCGTTCTTGTCGAGCGCTCGGTGCCCCTGAAGGCGCTGGACGATGCCATCCTGGCCTGGGAAATGAACGGCGAGCCCTTGTCGCTGGCACATGGCGGGCCGCTGCGCCTGGTGGTGCCGGGTTACCAAGGCGTGAACAACATCAAGTATGTGAAGCGGCTAGCGTTCACGCCGACACAGTCGCAGGCGCGCATCATGCAGCACGGCTACCGCATGTCGCCACCCGGCACCAAGGCCAGCCCGGACCAGCCCTCGGTGTGGGAAATGACGGTCAAGTCCTGGATCAACGGCCCGCTGCCCGAGCAAGGTCCCCTCAAGGCCGGTGTGGCGCAGATCCATGGCGTGGCCTTTGGTGGCATGCACGCCGTAAAGGGCGTAGAGGTGTCGGTGGACGGCGGCCAAACCTGGCGGGCCGCGCAACTGGTGGGCCCCGACCTTGGCCGGTTTGCATGGCGCCAGTTTGTGCTGCCAGTGCGCCTGGGGGCCGGTACCTATGTGCTGGCCAGCCGCGCAACCGACATGGCAGGCAATGTGCAGGCCCAGCAGCGCGAAGAAAACGTGGGCGGCTACAACAACGCCAGCTGGAGCGATCACGCCGTGACCGTGACGGTGGCCTGACGTGGCGGTGGCGACGAGGCGCTGGCTGCCACGCGCTTTGGCGGCGGGTGGGCTGGCATTGCTGGCGGGCGCCAGCGTGGCGGCCGACCCTGCCGAAATAGCGCGCGGCAAGCTGCTGTTCACCACCCTGCAGCCGGCCTGCGCCGTTTGCCACACCTTGCAGGCGGCCGGGGCTGAGGGGCAGATCGGCCCGGTGCTGGACGAGCTCAAGCCCGATGCCGACCGCGTGCTGCGCGCGTTGCGCAACGGCATCGGCGTGATGCCCTCCTACGCCGAAAAAATCAGCCCGCAAGACATGCAGGCCGTGGCGCGCTTTGTCGCGCATGCCACGGGTGCGGCATCGCCTTGAACGGGGCCGCGCTCGCCCGCCACAATTCTTGTGGCGGGCCTTTCCTGGCGCGGTGGTTTCGCTCTGGCGCCTTCCCTGTGAAGCGGCTGCAGCCGCTTCGTCCGTTTTGGGGGCTCATGCCACCTTGGCCGCGGGCACCAGCGCATGGGCGCCACGTCCTGCGGCCATTCCCTGGAACGCAAAATCCACCTCTGGCACGCGGCCGCTCACGATGTCGGCCAGCGCCTTGCCCGAACCGCAGGCGTGCGTCCAGCCCAGCGTGCCGTGGCCGGTGTTGAGAAACAGGTTGCCCACCTTCGTCTGGCCGATCAGTGGCACGTTGCTGGGCGTTGCGGGGCGCAGGCCGGTCCAGAACTGCGCCTGGCTCGCGTCGCCCGCACCGGGAAAGAGTTGCTCCACGCGGCGCACGATGGCGTCGCAGCGCACCTGGTTCAGGTTGCGGTCGTAGCCGTTGAGCTCGGCGGTGCCAGCAATGCGCAACCGGTCGCCGCCGCGTTCGCTGGTGTAGCGCGAGAACACCAGCTTGTACTCGTCGTCCGTCAGGCTCACTTGGTGCGCCCGGCTCGCGTCCTTCACCGGCATGGTCACCGAATAGCCCTTGGCCGGGTAAATGGGCAGGCGAATGCCCAGCGGCTGGGCCAGCAGCGGGCTGAACGAGCCCATGGCCAGCACAAAGGCATCGCCGCGCACGCGCTCGAAGCGGCCTTCGGCGTTGGTCACCTCCACATGGTCGATGCGGCCGCCCGCCTCGCGCAGCGCGGTGATGTGGTGCCCCAGGCGGAACTGCACGCCCGCCGCCTCGCACAGTTTGGCGAGTTCGCGCGTGAACTGGTTGGCGTCGCCCGACTCGTCCTCGGCCGTGAACGTGGCGCCCGCCAGCTGCGGGCGGATGTGGGCCAGCGCCGGCTCGATGCGCACGGCCTCGTCGGCGCTGATGACCTGGCGCTCGCAGCCCAAACCGCGCATCTGCTCGGCGGGGGCCAGAGCGCCGTCGAACTCCTTGGCGTTGGTATAAAAGTGCAGGATGCCCTGCGTGCGCTGGTCGTACTGGATGCCCGTGTCCGCGCGCAGTTGCTGCAGCACGCTGCGGCTGTAGGTGCCCAGGCGCACGATCTGCTCGATGTTGTGGCGCGTGCGCGCCGGGGTGCAGTTGCGCAAAAAGGACAGGCCCCACAGCCACTGGCGCATGTCGGCGCGGATGCGAAACAGCAGGGGCGCATCTTCCTGGCCCAGCCACTGCAGCACCTTCAGCGGTGCGCTGGGGTTGGCCCAGGGCTCGGCGTGGCTCACCGAAATTTGCCCACCGTTGGCAAAGCTGGTTTCGGCGCCGGGGGCGCCCTGGCGGTCGATGACGGTCACCTCGTGGCCGAGTTGCTGCAGAAAATAAGCCGAAGTCACGCCGAGCAAGCCGGCACCCAAAACGATCACGCGCATGATTTTCAAAGCCTTTCTGGGCTCTGGCGCTTGAAAGACGTGCGCTGGCAGCTATAGGTTCAATAGCGTACAGCTGGCGCATGACTGCCCAAGCTGCCGCTCCCCCTGTCCTTGGTACCTGAGAGATTCACCGCGCGGCCCACATGGCGCTCGGTTTGCTCCTTCGGTGCGCCACACGGGTGTGTGGCGGCTCTCCAGACGGCTTTGATGAATGGTGCAGTACGGGACCTGAGCGTGTATGGGAGTTTGCGCCTTCGGTGCAGCGGCGGGCTTGCGGCCCGCCATGCTCTCCTGCGGGGGCCATTCTAGGAGCGCGCTGGCGGCGGCGGGGTGGTTTTGCTGGCTAATGGGCAGCAATCGTTGCTGATGCTGGCGGGGCAGGACGGGCCTGCGCCTCGCCATAATCCGCCCAGCTTTACCCCAAGGACGCACGCCATGCCTGTTACCGCTTTTGACCCCTTCGCCAGCGCCGCCGTTATCACCATGGCCCGCCAGGGTCGCATGCCCCGGCCACTGGATTTGCCCGTTGCGCTGCGCCCATGCGATGCGGACCAGGCGTATGCCGTGCAGGACGCCGTGGTGCGCGAGCGCGGCGAGATCGCGGGTTGGAAGGTGGGGGCTGCTTCGCCCCAGGCGCTGCCTGCGCGCGCTGCACTCACCCGCGATTCGGTGTTTGTTGCGCCAGCCGGGCAGGCACTGAATCTGCCTGCCGCAGGCTTTGCCGTGATGGGAGTCGAGGCGGAACTGGTGTACGAGCTGGGCATCGATCTACCCGAGCGCCCAACGCCTTACAGTGCGGCCGAGGTGCTGGCGGCCATGGCATCCGTGCGTGCCGCCATCGAGGTGTGCGACACGCGCTTTGCCGCCTGGGCGCAGCAGGGCGCGTGGAGCCGCCTGGCCGACCAGGCCTGCCACGGGGCACTCATCGTGGGTTCGGGCACGGCCGATGTGGCTGCAGTGCAGCCCCTGGCACAAGGAGTGAGCCTGTCGGTGAATGGGGCGGTGGCCGTGCAGCACGCCACCTGGAGCAACCCGGCGGGCGACCCCCTGCGGTTGCTGACATGGCTGGCCAACGAAGGCGCGCGCAGCCTGGGCGGGCTGTGCGCCGGCCAGTGGGTGACCACTGGTTCATGCACCGGTACCGTGCTGGTGGCGCCGGGCACGGTGGTGGTGGCCGACTTCCCGGGCCTGGGCCGCGCCGAGCTTCAGCTGGGCTGAAAACCCGCCACGCCTGCACCCGGTTGTGCCGATGCGCGATACATAGCGCTCATTGGCGTTCAGTTGTGCCCGGTTGCAATCAGTTGCGGCGGGGGTTGTCGGGCTGGCGGTCGCGGCGGTTGGGTACGCCGTCACCGTCGCGGTCCCGGTCGTAGCGGTTGGCCACGCCGTCGCGGTCACGGTCCCAGCCGCCGCGCTGCATGGCCCAGCGGCCGTCGTGCTCCATCCAGCGCGGCTCGCGGTAGTGGTAGCCGGGGCGGGCCTTCACCCAGTGGCCTTGCATCCACACATGGCGGTGGCCGCGCCATTCCCAGTGGCCGGGCACCCATGCCATGCCGCGCCGATGGCGGGGCACAGCCTCGTAGCGCGGGGGCGGTGGGGCCTGGTATTGCACCAGCGCCGGGGCGGGGCGCTGGTAGTGGGGGCTGCCCGACTGGATGACGATGGTGGCGCCAACCTGTGCATGCGCCGCCGTCAAGGCGCTCAGCGACAGCAGGGCGATGGAAGCGGCGGCGAGGGCTATGCGTGCCATGGTGTTCTCCTCAGAAAGGATTCCGTGCGGAACCGGGAGCCTTGATCGTGGGGGCGCTGCGTCAAGCGCATGTAGGTGCTGTGCGAAGTGTTGTGAAGTTGTGTTGCAGCGCGCCGACTTGCGCGCAGTATTCAGAGGTTTTTTAGCCTGTAACGCCCTACTGGTAAGCGCTGCGTGCTATGAAAAAAATGTGCTAGCGCCGCATGCCCGCAAACGCCTCGAACTCCCAGCTGCGCAGCGCCAGCAGCAGCGTGTAGCCCTCGCGTTCGCTTTGGGGCAGTTTCTGGTCGGCCAGGTGCTGCTGGGCAAAGTCGTGCGCCACGCGCTGCATGCGTTCCATGAAAGCCGGGGCCAGACTGCGGCTGATGGCGCCGTGCACCAGCAGCACGCCCTCGCCTGGGCCGTCAAAGCCACCCGCAAAGTAGTCGAGCAGTGCGTGCTCCCGAAAGTAGTTCATCACCGCACCGTGCGGGCGCCAGCGGAAGGTCTTGGCGAGCTTGAGGCGGTAGCGGTTGAACGGCCGCAGCTCGATGATGCCGATACGGTCGAGCTGGGCCAGGTACCGGATGCCCTCGGCCTCGGTCAGGCGGTAGGCGGTGGTCACCTGCTCCAGCGTCCACTGGCTCAGCACGCAAATGGCCATCAGCAGCAGTTTCTTGTCGGCCACCACGGCCCGCTCCTGCTCGGGGGTCAGTTCCCTGAGCAGCGGCTGGTTGTCGGCCACATGCCGGGCCAGGTCGGCAAAGTCCAGCGCCAGCGCGCGGCAGATGGCGTCGATGCGTGACAGCGGCATGTCGCCCTTGGCCAGCATGCGCTTGACGCTGGACTCGGCCATGCCGAGTTGCTGCGCCAGGTCGGCATAGGTCATCTGGGCGGTCTTGAGTTCCTTCTTCAGGGCGGCAACAAGGTCGGCGGTGGTGCTCATTGGTATCGATTATGGATACCCAAGGTGCTCTTGGTAGCGCCCTGAGCGACTTTATGCCCCCAATTGCGCCGGCGTTGCCCACACTGCGCGGCATCACCCACTACCGGCCACGCAACACCATGACCTTTGACCATTCACTTCCCCGGGGCGGCCTCACCCGGCCTGAAACCGGCCTGCTGCTGGGCGCCGCGGTGCTGCTGGCACTGGCGGTGCTGGGCCCCGCCGTGCCTGCCAGCGAGCACCAGCATGGCTTTGCCGATCAGCGCATGCTGTGGGGTCTGCCCTGCGCGCTGGACGTGCTGACCAACCTGCCTTTTGCCCTGGCGGGCCTGTGGGGGCTTGGGTTGCTGCGGGGGTTGCCGCGCGGCGCGGTCGATGCGGTCACGCGCGCCGCGGCGGGCCTGTTTTTTGTGGGCCTGGTGCTGACATCGGTCGGCTCCACTGTTTACCACCTGCGCCCCGATGACGCAGGCTTGCTGTGGGACCGGCTGGGCATGGCCGTGGCCTTTGCCGGGCTGCTGGGCCTGGCGGGGGCCAGCCGCGTCAGTCTGCGCGCGGGCGGGGTGGCGGCGGCCGCCATGGTGGTGGCCGGGCCGGCGGCCGTGATGTGGTGGGCGCACACCGGCAACTTGCTGCCCTGGGCGGTGGTGCAACTGGGCGGCATGCTGGCGGTGACGGCCATGGCGTTGCTGCCCACGCGGTGCGGCGCACTGGCACTGCAGCTGGGCGCCGTCATGGCCTGGTATGGCGCGGCCAAGCTGTTCGAGGCCGCAGACCACGCGGTGTTTGACGCGCTGGGCCAGTGGGTGTCGGGCCACAGCCTCAAGCACCTGCTGGCGGCAGGTGCCGCATTGCCGGTGCTGGCCGCGCTGGCCACAGTGCGCACCGGCCCGCTGCCTGCGGGCGCAGCAGTCACGGTGTGCGGGCAGAATGGCGCGCCACGTCACCCCGGTGTGCGGGCGCACTGCATGCGCCAGGGCACCGGCACCAGAACAGCGGTGGACCTGGCGCGCAGCCGCAGACCCCGCGCCCAATAACCCGTGACGGAACCGAGGACCAACGCATGACCCCCGAGACCCTCTCTGACAGCGCCACCAGTGCCACCAGCGCAATCAGCAGCCATCCTGCCCCTGGCGCACATGCCGACCCCAACCAGTTCGCCCTGCTGCGCCAGCGCCGCTTTGCGCCCTTTTTCTGGACGCAGTTCTCGGGTGCGGCCAATGACAACCTGTTCAAGTTCGCCTTCACCGTGATGGTGACGTACCAGCTCAGCGTGTCGTGGCTGCCACCTGCCATGGCGGGGCTGGTGATTGGTGCGCTGTTCATCCTGCCGTTTTTGTTGTTCTCGGCCACCTCGGGGCAATTGACCGACAAGTTCGACAAAACACGCATGATCCGTTTCGTGAAGAACCTGGAGATTGCCATCATGCTGGTGGCCGCTGGCGGGTTCATTGCGGGCAACGTGCCGGTGCTGCTGCTGTGCACGTTTTTGATGGGCGTGCACTCCACGCTGTTTGGCCCGGTAAAGTTTGCCTACATGCCCCAGGTGCTGACCGAGCGCGAGCTCACCGGTGGCAACGGCATGGTCGAGATGGGCACCTTCGTGGCCATTTTGCTGGGCAACGTGGCGGGGGGCCTGCTGGTGGCCATTCCCGGCATTGGGCACACCACGGTGGCCCTGGCCTGTGTGCTGCTGGCGCTGATGGGGCGGGCCGTGGCGCAGTTCATCCCCCCGGTGCCCGCCACCGACCCGCACCTCACCATCAACTGGAACCCCTTCACCGAGACCTGGCGCAACCTCCAGCTGGCGCACGAAAACATCGTGGTGTTCCGCTCGCTGCTGGGTATCAGCTGGATGTGGTTTTTTGGCGCGGTGTTTTTGAGCCAGTTCCCCAGCTTTGCCAAAGAGGTGCTGCATGGCAACGAGCAGGTGGCCTCGCTGCTGCTGGTGGTGTTTTCCATCGGCATTGGCACCGGCTCGCTCTTGTGCGAGGTGCTCTCGCGCCGCCATGTCGAGATCGGCCTGGTGCCACTGGGCGCCATTGGCATGAGCGTTTTTGCCATCGACCTGTATTTCGCCGCGCGCGGCCTGCCCGCTTCCGATGTGATGGGCCTGGCCGCCTTTGTGGCGCAGCCCGCCCACTGGCGCGTGATGGCCGACCTGGCGCTGCTGAGCCTGTTTGCCGGCCTGTACAGCGTGCCCATGTATGCACTGATCCAGATGCGCAGCCAGCCCACGCATCGCGCGCGCATCATCGCGGCCAACAACATCCTGAACGCTCTGTTCATGATTGCCAGCTCGCTCATTGCAGGCGCGTTGCTGGGCGCGGGTTTCACGGTGCCGCAAATCTTTTTGTTCACCGGCATTGCCAACGCGGTGGTGGCGTTTTACATCTTCCTGCTGGTGCCCGAATATTTGCTGCGTTTTGTGGCCTGGGTGCTCTCGCGCTTTGTTTACCGCTTCAAGGTGCAGGGCGACGAAAACCTGCCCGTGCAGGGCGCGGCCGTGCTGGCGTGCAACCACGTGAGCTTTGTCGATGCGGTGCTGCTGATGGCCGCCAGCCCCCGGCCCATCTATTTTGTGATGGACCACCGCATTTTTCGGGTGCCGGTGCTGGGCGCATTGTTCCGCCTGGCCAAAGCCATTCCCATCGCCCCCTACAAGGAAGACGCCGCCACCTACGAGGCTGCCTTCGAGCGCGCGGCGCAGGTGCTGCAGGGCGGCGACCTGCTGGCCATCTTCCCCGAAGGCGGCATCACGCGCGACGGGCAATTGCAGCCGTTCAAGGGCGGTATCGTCAAAATTCTGGACCGCGCCCGCGCCGACGGGCTGGACGTGCCCGTGGTTCCGATGGCACTGACCAACCTGTGGGGCTCGTACTTCAGCCGCATCGAGCAGGGCGGTGCCATGGTGCGGCCGTTCCGGCGTGGCCTGTTCAACCGCGTGGGGCTGAACGTGGGCACCCCCGTGGCGGCCGCCGAGGCGCAGCCCGAGTTATTGCGTGAGCGCGTGGCGCGCCTGCTGGCGGCCTGATGGCTTGTTGCCACCTGTCATCAATGCACAGCCTTCATGAGCGGCCTGTGGGCCCCCGCACCATGGCGTTTGCGCCATTCACGCTGAATTCGCCGAAGGTCTTTGACAAGCCCGCGCGGCCTTCGAAGTATCCCGGCGCCGGATCAATAACGCCGCCAGTAGCCGGGTGGCGGCGGTGGCGCCATGGGGGCGGCGTAGCCCGGCCCGGGTGCCCCCGGGCTGGTGAGCATGCGGCCATACACCGGCACCTGGTGGCCGCGGGCATACATGCACTGCACGTAGGCGCTGTCATAGCCGCGCTGGCTGCCGTAGCCCGCAGATTGCGAATTGCCAGCGCCCACGCTGGAGCCCATCAGCAGGCCCATGCCAGCGCCCACCGCCGCGCCCTCGTGGTTGCCGCCCAGGGCGGCACCCGCCAAGGCGCCGATGGCCGTGCCCACCACCGCGCTGCCCACGGCGCTCTGGTTGACGGCTTCGTTGGCGCCGCCCACCTGCATGTGTGCGTATTGCCGGCAGTTGACGTCGTCGTACCGGAACTGCTCAAAACTCTTGGTGCTGCCGGGCAGCACCGTCACGCTGGGGCCGGTGGGCATCACCGTGCAACCGGTCAAGGCCAGCACCAGCAGCGACACGCTTGCGAGGGAAAGGGGTTTCATCATGATTCCTCAAGGTGAAGATAAGGCGCCTGCCCGGCGCCAGGGTCATTGCAGCGAGGGGCAGGGCTGTCCATCAGTTGGCCGGCGGCTGCGCCGGCACCTGCAGCCAGCCGCCAGGGCAGTGGGTGATGTAAGGATAGTAGCCATCGGGTTCGTTGCAGCGGTACCAGTAGCCCTGTGGCAGCTGCCCGTTGGTGCCGCCGCTGTAGGCCGGGGCGTCGTTGCCGCGCTCGATGTAGACGGGCGGTTCGGCGGGCACTGCCATCACCGGCGGCGACCAGCCATACGGATAGGGTTGGTAGTAAGGGTAGGCCGGGCGGTACACGGGATAACCAATACCCGGGCCCAGGTAAACGCCAATGCCCACCCGCGCACCCCGGTGCCCATGGCTGTGCCCGCCGCGATCGGCCCACGCAACGCCGCTGGCGGCAAGCGCCGCAGCGGCCATCCCGGTCCATGCGAGAGGCCGCAGTTTTTGCCACATCATGATTTCACCTCGGTGGTACGTCGCAACGAGGTTGGGGGCGCGGCGCCCACGAAAAGTTCCGGCCCCGCTGTGCTGCACCATGCCGCAGGGTGGCCGACGCGGCCAGTGCAGCCGGGCCAGCGCCAGCAGCGGTTGAAGCACCTCGGATGCGTTGCACGGCGCACGTGTCATCTGCTGCTAAAAATATGGTGAAAACAGGCTCTAGCGCTTTCTAGTAAAGCGCAAACAGCTATTGAATTAATAGTGTTTTAAAAGGAAAAAAACCATGAGCAAATCATTGCGACTGTCTGAAAAATGGTTTCGCCGCGGCCTGTGGCTGGTGGCCCTGGTGTTTGCCGGCTTCCTCATCGGCCTGGGCGGCACCATCGTGGGCGACCTGCCCAAGGTCGAGGCCCCACTGCGGGTTGACGACTTTCTCGACAAACCGGCGGCCCAGGCCCTGCGCAGCCAGGTGCAGGCCGCCCGGCAGGCAGAACAAGAGGCGCAAACCGCGCTGGAGCAGGCGCAGCTGCAGCGCAGCAAGACCCGCAGCGAAAGCCAGTCCGCGCGCGAAACCTTCAACAACTGGCTGGCCACGCGCAGCGTCACCCAGCGCGCCGAGCACGACCCCGAGGTGCTGGCCCGCACCCAGGCGCTCGATGCCCTCAAACAGGCCGAGCGCACCACCCAGCAAGCCGTAGAGGCACAGCAGCAGGCCGCGCTGGATGCCCGCCAGGCCGCCGCCGCCGCCCAGGCGCGCCTGAGCACGCTTGAAGCCGCAGGCTACGAAAAGCTCAACGCCGAGCGCCGCAAGGTCGAGCTGCGCGTGTTCCTGTACCGCCTGGCGCTTACGCTGCCGCTGCTGGTGGTGGCGGGCTGGCTGTTTGTAAAAAAGCGCAAAAGCACTTACTGGCCGTTTGTGTGGGGCTTCATCTTTTTCGCCTTGTTTGCATTCTTTGTCGAACTCGTGCCCTACCTGCCCAGCTACGGCGGCTACGTGCGCTATGTGGTGGGCATCGCCATCACGGCGCTGGTGGGGCGCTATGCCATCCTGGCGCTCAACCGCTACCTGGAGCGGCAAAAGCAGGCCGAGTCCCTGCCCGACCAGCAGCGCCGCAAAGAGCTGGGCTACGACGTGGCCCTGGCGCGCCTGGCCAAAAGCGTGTGCCCCGGCTGCGAACGCCCGGTCGACCTGAAGAACGACAAGATCGATTTTTGCCCCCACTGCGGCATCGGCCTGTTTGACCACTGCGGCCACTGCAGCACGCGCAAGAGTTCATTTGCCCGGTTTTGCCATGCGTGCGGCGCGGGGGCACAGGCCAGCCAGTCAGCGCAGCCCGGGCATTCGCCCGTCACCCCCGCGTGATACAAAGGCAGGCGCAGTTCAGGGCCTCACCCTGGGTGCCGCGTATCCTTTCCACCCCAACCACTTCGGGAGCCATCATGGGTTTCTTTTCCAACATCTTCTCCAAGATTTTTCCGTCGGCCAACGCCGCCGAAGTCGTGGTGGCCCCGCCACCGGCACCCGCCGCCGCGGGCGCACCTGCAGCCCCCCCAGCACCGGCATCCATCGCGCTGGGAGACGTGGCGCCCATCCTGGACGCCATGCCCGGCGCCAGCGCGCTGAACTGGCGCACCTCCATCGTTGATCTGCTCAAGCTGCTGGGCCTGGACAGCAGCCTGTCGGCGCGCAAGGAGCTGGCCGCCGAACTGCTTTACAGCGGCAACGACGAACCCGGCTCGGCCGCCTGGAACATCGGTCTGCACAAGCAGGTGATGCGCAGCATTGCCGCCAACGGCGGCACGCTGCCGGCCGATCTGCGCGATTGATCTGCGGCGCCGTCGCGCCGCCCCAGAAGGCCCCTGTCGTCTTGCATGGCAGGGGCCTTTGCTTTGGGCGGTTATAGTTTTTTGGGTCAAATATGGCTCTAGCGCTTATGGAGAAAGCGCTGGTAGCTATCAAAAATAAAGCATTGAGTGTGATCGTGCCACGCCGGGTGCAGCGCGCCCAAGCTGCCTTTTCGGTGCGCGGGGCGCTGCAAAGTGCCGGTGCCAAGCGCTGCGCCTGTCGGTCGTCAGGCGTGCAGTCGAACCACGCATTCCTCACCCAGCATGTCGATCAACTTCACCGCCACCGTAGCGCCCGTGGGCGGTGCGGGCAGCTCGTAGCGCCCGGCCACCAGGTCTTGCTTGCGCGCGGGCACGTCGGCCAGCGCCACGTTGAACACCTCGCCGTCGTGCTGGGTGTCGATCAGCACGCAGTCCACCACCGCGCGCCAATCGGGGATGCTGGCGCGGAAGATGCCCTCTTGCAAGTCGAGCCGCGCAATGATGCTGGGCGACACCACGTCGTCAATCTGCACCACCAGCGTGTTGCCATCGCGCTCCAGATGCGCCTGCACGCTCATCGGCTCGTGCTTGATGAAGCCGCCCGCCTTGCGGTCGGTGCGCAGCTCGATCAGGTGAATCTTGTTGACGGGGCGGTTGTGGTTGTACTGCGCTACCCATTCGCGCGCCTTGTGCTCCTGGCCCAGGCTGACGACCAGCATGTCGCGCTCTTCTTCGGGCCGGTTTTTGAGTTCGGTGCGCAGCGCTTCGAGGTCCAGCGGTGTGAGCGGGTGGTTGAGCGGGATGATCTTGGCCAGCATCGCGCCGCGCGTGCCGTCAAAGAATGGGTCGGTGCGCGTGCGCGTTAGCCCCAAGTGCTGGCAGGCCAGCTCCACCGCCTCGTTGTGCTGGATGTGCAGGTCGTAGTCGTTCACGCGCAAGGTGCTGAAGCTGAGCTGGCAGGGCGCGGTCGGCGCATCGTCGCGCGCCACCAACTCGCCTTGGCTGTTGGCGGCGGCCAGTGCCTGCGCCTGCTCGCGCATCACGCCCTGCAGCCGCTTGGCCGTGGTCTGGATGGCGCCCTTGTTGATGTCGCATCCAATCCAGCGGCGGCCGAGTTTCTGGGCGACGGCGGCGGTGGTGCCGGAGCCGATGAAGCAGTCGAGAACGAGATCGCCGGGGTTGGAGGAGGAGGCGATGATGCGTTCAATCAGGTTTTCCGGCTTTTGAGTCGGATAGCCCAACAATTCTTGCGATTGATTGTGTATGGGGCGAAGGTCGGTCCAAATGTCTTGCGCTGTGCCGCCTTGAGCCACAGCCTCATCGAGGTAGCGTTTGAGACGGGGAACCCCTGCAGTTTTGGGCCAGTGAATTCGGCCTTCTGCATCCCACTGCTCCAAAGTGGAAACCGCAACCTTCCAATGGTTTCCCCGTTCGCCAGGATTTATTCCACGCCAAGATTTTCCTGTTTCTCCATTGCGAAGACCGGACGCCATCAAATCGCTACGCGAATACTTGCGTCCACTGGATTCTTCAACTTGATCAAAGAACTGCTCGAGGTATTTTTGGTTTAGCTCCGTTCGCTGGGGGTTCCAGGTTCTACCTGCTGGGCCGTAGTAGTAAATCGTGTCATGGATGATGCCGAAACGACCCGCGTCGCTGTGAGCGCTGACACGCTGCCAGACAATTTCATTGACAAAATTGTCGGGGCCAAACACCTCGTCCATAAGTAGTCGAAGGTAACTATTTTTTGATGGATCGCAATGCAGGAAGATTGCCCCGTCTTCTGCCAGCAGTTCCTTGAGCATCAATAGCCGCTCATACATGAACTGCAAATAGTTGTCGTTGCTCCAGATGTCCGTGTACTGCACCTGCTCGCCCAGCGCGTAGTCCTCGCCATCGATCTTCAGCATTCCCTTGGGGCCGCGCAGTTGCACCTTGCGCACATAGTCGGCGCCGCTGTCAAAGGGCGGGTCGATGTAGATCAGCTTGACCTGGCCGCGAAAGCCGTTGGCCAGCAGGTGGGCCAGCACTTCCTTGTTGTCGCCGTGGTAGAGCAGGCCACCCTGGGGCAAACCTTGCGGCCACTTCGACCAGTCGGCGGTGCCCAAACCTTGCGCGGGCGCGGCGTCGGTGGCGCTGAAGCGTTCAATGGCTTGCGCCGGGAAGGCCGTCACGCGGCCCAAGGGTTTTTTGCCCACCCAGCTGAGCATGGGGCGGCCTTTGGCGCGGGTGATGCTCACCTCGGTGGGTTTCTTGGCGGGCGACGGTTTTTCGGTCATAAAAGAAGAGTCTCAATCCACCCAGTTTTCCACCTGCAGGCCAGGTACGCGTGCAAATTCACGGGTGTTGTTGGTCACCAGAATCCAGCCCTGAGAGCGCGCATGCGCCGCCAGCCACAAGTCGTTGTTGCCGATGGGAAGCCCCTGCTGTTGCAAGGCGGCGCGAATCTGGCCGTAATGCTCACCCGCCTCCAGGGGCAGGGCGCAGGCCGGTATCACCTGCATGAGTTGTTCGATGGTGTTCAGGGCGCGCTCGCGGGCTTGGCTTTTTTCCGCCCCAAACCGCAATTCACCCAGCGTGATGGTGGACATGGCCACGTCGTGCAGGGCGTGCTGCTCAAAGCGTGCGCGCACCGCCAGCGGCTGGCCTTTGGCGATGTAGATGCAGATGTTGGTGTCGAGCAGGTAGCGGACGGTGGAACGATCGGTCATCAGAACGCTTCCCGCTCTTGTGGTGGGGTGTCGTGCCGACCGTCACCCATGAAATCGGCGGGCATGCTGGCCAGAAGATCAAAAACCACGGCGGCGCTGAGCGGAACTTCGCGCAACACAATATCGCGGCCCTGGCGAAAAATTTCGACTTGGTCCACGTTGAGCCGAAATTCCTTGGGCAGGCGCACCGCCTGGCTGTTGCCAGACTGAAAAACGCGGGCGTAAGTCATGCGTTTGCTCCTTTTGAGGATGTATATATGTTAAGTATATACATTGTCAGCCCAAAATAAAATCACGCACGGTTTTCTTGCCCTCGTCATGCAGGGCTGTGTCGGCAAACATGACGTGGTAGCGCAGGCGCTCGGGGTTGAGGTCTTCCCAGCGCTTCAGTGCTACAGCCTTTCGGCCTTCCTGGGTTTGCGGGGGCTCGCCTGCCGCGTGGCGGGCCATGTCGGCATGGATGTCGGGGCTGAGCTTGTCGCTCTTGACTTCCACCACCAGGTGTTTGCCGTCGGCGCGGCGCAGCACGAAGTCGGGCGTGTAGGTGTGCCAGCGGCCATCGTCGCCCAGGTACTCGGCGCGCAGGTCGGTTTTCCCCGCATCGGTCAGGCCGCCGGTGAACCACAGGCCTTCGATCTGGTGCGGGTGGCTTTGCAGCAGGCCCAGCGTCCAATCCAGAAATTCGGCCTCGGGCGTGGAGTCGAAGTTGTAGCCCTCGTAGTGGAAGCTGGTTTGCAGGGCCAGCGCGGCATGGGCCGTGTCCTTGGCTTGCTTGTAGAGTGGTTCGCGCTCTTTCGCAAAGCTGATGCGGGCGGTGTAGATGCTTTGGCCATCCACCTCGGCGTGGTCGAAGCCCTCGGCCTTGACCAGGGCCACGGCCACTTCGATTTCGTCCCAGGTTTCCTCGTACTGGCTGCGCTGGGCTTCGATTTGCAGCGCCAGGGCATCGAGGTGATGCTCTGGTATTTGTAGCTGCTCGCGGTTATCCTGATTGGGTTGCGTGCCATTTTGACTGTAAGCACTGCGCAGGGCGCCCAGCAGCTCGGGTGTGGGCAGGTGGTGGCTGGTGGCCAGCCGGGCGGCGGCGGTGTAGGCATCCAGCATCGGCGTGTAGGGCTGCAGCAGCACGTCGCCGGCATCCAGGCGCTGCAAGCGGGTGTCGCCGCTGGCGGTGAGCACAGGGCTCCAGGTTTGCACAACGGGGCCGCTTGGGGCCGGAGTGTCAGGCACGGCGAAAGTCAGTGGCGTGGCAGCACCGCTGTCGGCCTTGCGCTGAATGCGCAGCACGCGCTTTTTGATGAGGAGCGGCGGCAGGTGGGGCTTGTGCAGGTGGATGGTTTTTTCCACCCGGTCGGCGTGCTGGGCATCCAGCGCTTTGAGGCTGGTGCCGTAGGTTTCGGCGAGCTGGTCTTCCAGCGTTTTCTTGTTGCTGGCGGTCAGGTAAACGCGTGCTGGCGCCTTGTTGTCCGGTACCTGGCGCAGGCAGCGGGTGGCAGCCTGCAGCACGAAGTTGTTGCTGGTGGCGAGCTTGCGCACCAGCGCGCAGGCAAACAGGCTGGGGCAGTTCCAGCCCTCGGTGCCCATGTTGACCAGCAGCAGTACGCGGTGCGGGGCGGCGCTGTCGCGGGCCACGGCCTCGAAGGCGCGGCGCGTTGCGTCGCTGGATTTGTTGTCCACGGCCAGCAGGGTATCGGGGCCAATGCCGTGGGCCAGCAGCGCCGATTCGATGGCGGGGCGCAGTTCGTCGCGTGTGTCGATGTTGGGAAAATACAGCGCCAGCCGGGCCGGGGCGCCGTTTTCCAGCGCCACCGGCCAATAGTCGCGCACAAAGTCGTCGATCACGCTTTGCACCATGGTGCCGGCCTCGCCATCGCCCAGCTCCAGCACCTTGATGCCGCCGGACAGCTCTTTGAGCACGCCATCGCGTATGCCTTCGCCCAGGCCGTACCAGACGACCACGTCGCGCAGCGGCTGGCGCTCGAAATAGGGCGTGCCGGTGGCGTTGATGGTGACGATGAGGTTGGTTTCCTGCGCCAGGTAGTCGATGGTGCGGCGCACTTTTTTGATGCCATCGTCCTTGAATACCGGCTCGCCAGTTTCCTTGTCTTTTTCCCACTTGCCCAGCAGCTTCTGGCCGTAGGTGTGGTGGGCTTCATCCGAGAATACGGCCAGGTGCGGCAGCGAGGCAATGGCCTGCAGACGCAGGTTGGCCAGGGCCGTGGCTTCTTCGTCTTTGGTGCCGGCAAACAGGCGGCTTTGCGCGGTGTTGCGCACGGTGGGTTTCTGGATGCGGATTTTTTCGGTGTTGGTGACGATGACGTTGAAGCTGCTGCCCAGCGTGATGGGAATGGTTTTGTCGCCGTCGCGCGTGAAGGTGAGCTTGAAGCTGGCGGCAAAAGGCTTGTGCAGCCGCGCGGGGAGCAGGCGGTCAAACGGAATATCGGCGAGCTCGCGCAGCGCACTCAGGATGGTTTTACCGGGTGCGAACACCAGCGCGTTTTCAACAAACGGGCCATCGGGATATTCCAGCGCCATGGCGAACTCGGTGGCGACAATGGAGCCCATCAGGATGGTCTTGCCGGCGCCCATGGCCAGCGCCAGGATGTAGCTGGGGTAGTCGAGCGCGAAGGTTTCGCGCAGGGATTCGAGTCCGTGCTTGCGTACGAAGGCGTTGTCGGTTTGGAGGCGCTCCAGGACGGTATCCAGCCCGTCGTCCGCAATCATGTCCACGATCTCGCGTGCGGTCAGACCCATGGCTTCGCGTCGGTCTTTGGGCTTTGGGAACAGCGTTGCGTAAAGGTCGGGAATACGTGGTGTATTCAGCACCAGCCGCAGGTACCAATAGGTTTCCAGCGCTCGGAACTGCGCGTGGCGCAGGTAGCGCAATTGCCCGGTGGCTGGGTCTTCGATTGCGAAGTCGAGGATTTCGCGGATGGCGGGGAAGTCGGGGCAGTCGTAGCGCGCGGTGCGCCAAGCGTCCACGCGTTCGGCCAGGGCCTGGAAAAGGTGGCTCATAGGGGGCTTGGTTCTCTAATAAAAGTGGCTTAAACGCCCAGGTGTTAAGCGTTGTCAGCTATCAATAGATGAGTTTAGAGTGTCCGCGCCGCACAGGGCTTTGATACTGTTCACACCCCGCGCGCCCGGTCGGCCTTGAATTGCGCGCGGAACTGCGCAAACTGGCCTGCCTCCAGGGCTTCGCGCACTTCGCGCATGAGGTTGAGGTAGTAGTGCAGGTTGTGGATGGTGGTGAGCATGGGGCCCAGCATTTCGCCGCAGCGGTCCAGGTGGTGCAGGTAGGCGCGGCTGAAGCCGCCTCGGCCGCCCTGGCTCCATGGCACGCCCGCGCTGCCAGCGCAGGCGTGGCAGCTGCAGGTGGTGTCCAGCGGCTGGTGGTCGGTCTTGTGGCGGGCGTTGCGGATTTTGAGGTCGCCAAAGCGGGTGAACAGCGTGCCGTTGCGCGCGTTGCGCGTGGGCATCACGCAGTCGAACATGTCCACACCCTGCGCCACGCCTTCGACCAGGTCTTCGGGTGTGCCCACGCCCATCAGGTAGCGGGGCTTGTGGGCGGGCAGCAGGTGCGGCGTGTGCGCCATGATGCGCAGCATTTCGTCCTTGGGCTCGCCCACGCTCACGCCGCCCACGGCATAGCCGGGGAAGTCCATCTCGACCAGGCGCTCCAGGGATTCGGCGCGCAGGTTTTCAAACATGCCGCCCTGCACGATGCCAAAGAGGGCGTTGGGGTTTTCGAGCCGCGCAAACTCGTCCTGGCTGCGGCGCGCCCAGCGCAGGCTCATCTCCATGCTCTTGCGGGCCTCGGCTTCGGTGGTCAGATGCCCCTTGGTTTCGTACGGGGTGCACTCGTCGAGCTGCATCACGATGTCGGAGTTGAGCGTGGTCTGGATCTGCATGCTCACCTCGGGCGACATGAAGAGTTTGTCGCCGTTGACGGGAGAAGCAAAGTGCACGCCTTCTTCGGTGATCTTGCGCATGGCGCCCAGGCTCCACACTTGAAAGCCGCCCGAGTCGGTGAGGATGGGTTTGTCCCATTTTTCAAAGCCGTGCAGGCCGCCAAAGCTCTGCATCACGTCCTGGCCAGGGCGCATCCACAGGTGAAAGGTGTTGCCCAGGATGATCTGCGCGCCCATGTCGTGCAGGCTTTGCGGCATCACGCCCTTGACGGTGCCATAGGTGCCCACGGGCATGAAGATGGGGGTTTGCACCACGCCATGGTTGAGCGTGAGCGTGCCGCGCCGGGCGTGGCTGGTGGGGTCGGTGGTGAGAAGGTCAAACTGGAGCATGGGCGCGATTGTCCCAGATGGGGCCACACCGCCATGCCGCGCTGCGCGCTGCCCACGCGCCGCTACACTGGTCCGAACTGTTCAATACAAAGGAGTTGTTGCCATGATCAAGATACTTATCGCTGTGGATGGCTCGGCCCTCTCGCTCGACGCCGTGCACCATGTGCTGCGGCTGGTGCAGGACGGCCTGCGCGCCAGCGTGGTGCTGGCCAATGTGCAAGAGCCCGCGTCGCTGTATGAGCTGGTGGTGTCGCGCGACCCCGACCTGATCGCCGCCGCCAGCGTGGAGGCCGGCGAGCACCTGATGGCGTCGGCCCGCGCGCTGCTGCAGGCGGCCGGCCTTGGCTGCGAAACCGCCGTGGGCGTGGGCGACCCGGCGCATGTGCTGGTGGACATCATCGAAAGCTCGGGTTGCGACATGGTCGTGATTGGCGCGCGCGGCCAGGGTGCCATCAGCAGTGCGTTGCTGGGATCGGTGTCGCAAGAGCTGGCCCACGCCAGCCCGGTGCCGGTGACCATCGTGAAGCACCCCGAGGTGCTGGAGGTGCAAGACGACCTGGAAGGTGCCGCAGACGCAGCAGTTTGACCTGCAGATGCGCGAAGGGCCGCTGTTCGCGGCCCTTGTGCAGAATTAAATGAATGCTTGACCGGCTTCAGGCGGCCTTGCGAAACGGCTCGGCCGTGCGCTGCAGCTTGCCGTGCGGCAGGCTGGCCAGGCGCTTGAACATGCGCCGCACGTAGCCGTTGACCCACAGGCACTTGTTGAGCTCGTCCACCGGCAGGGGGCCTGACACCACCACGATGTCGTTGGCCACATCTTGCGCACCTGCTGCGCGCAGGCGTCGGCGCGTATTGTTGGCCCACGACTGGATGCGTGTGGGGCTGCCGTGCTGGTGCACCTCGCCTGTGTGCACATCAAATGCAATGGCCACCGTGTCGGTTTTCAGCTTGAACCGGCGTTCACCCGTGACCGCGCTGGGCGTGTCACGCATGTCGTACAGGTAGTAGCTGCCTGCCTTGAGCTGGTATTGCATGTCCATGGGATTTCCTCTTTAGCGGCATTGTCGAGGGCGCACAGTGCAGGCAATGGCAGGTTAAAGGGTGGGAAAGGGGCTCTTTTTGGGAGCCCTTCGCCAAGGGCCATGCCGGCGTCGGTGCGCGTGCCATTGTGGCGGCACGTCGGCGCGTCAGGGGCAAACTTGAGGACGATGTTGTAACGAGTTGTGAGCTGGCTCGGCGCCGCACGGAGCAGGGCATTTTATGGCGCGAATGTGCCCACCACCCGCAGATACTGGCGTGTACCAGGCGCGGGACGCCAAGCAAGGGCCGCCCCGCAGCGAGGGCGTCGTCCCCCTTCCCGAATTGCGCAGCAATTCGAGAGAAGGGGTGAAGGCGCGCAAGCGCCTCAGGGGGATGCTATCTACTAAAAATCCACCAGGCTCAGCCCCAGGCTGAGCACCGTGCGCTTGTGGTTGTAGTCGATCATGCTGTCGCCGTAGCCGCTGAACAGCTGGGTGTGCAGGCGCAGGTTGCTTTTGCCACCACCCAGCCCCGTGCCCAGGGTTTGCAGCCATTCCAGCCGGGCCGAGCCGCGCCCCGTGCCGGACAGCGAGTGGCGCACCGTGGCGCCCAGGGTGTTGTTCTTGTCCACGTTCCAGAACACCTGCACTTCGCCCCGGCCGATGTAGTCGCTGATGCCGGGGTTGTCGTCGCTGGTGCGGTCTTCGGACAGGCGCTTCCAGACGCGCGCGCGCACGTTCCAGCGGTTGTCCAGCTCCATGCCGGTCATGAGATAGGCGCGGTTCCAGCTGCGCGACAAGGGGTTGCTCTGCCCGTTGGACTGGTGCACCAGCCCGACGCCGCTGTAGCGCCAGCGCCAGCCAAAAGGCAGTTGGGCGTCGGTGGGATACACATAAATCACCTCGGGCTCATGGTCCGTGGTGCGGAAGGGGCGCGAGATATCGGGACTGAACAGCTGCCAGTACGACTGCTGCGTGTAGCCAAACCACAGCGAATCCTTGCGCGTGGGGTGGCCCTGGGTGAGCATGCCCTGGGCGATCTTGGTGCGCACCGACAGCTGAATGCGGTTTTCGGTGCGCCGGTAGGGAGTGATGTCGGCAGCGGTGCGGTCCTCGGCATCCGAGCTGGGCTGGCGGTTCACGCTGTCGGAGGCCACCACCGACACGGTGATGGGCCGGTAGCCGCGAAAGCTGAAGGTGCCGCAGTCGCTGCCCGACTCCAGCTCCCAAAAGCGCGAGAGGTCGCTGTACTGCGTGTCGCGGCAGCCTTCGGTCTGTGCCACATCGATGATGCGCGTGGCGGGGAGACGGGTGTCCACCGGCAGTGCAACTGCCCCAGCACTGTCGCCCGGGCTGGCCGCGCCCGCACCGTCCGCTGATGCCGATGCGGCCGATGCGGCGGGCGCCTGCCAGGCCTGCTGGCCCGCCCACTGGTCGAAGCAGGCCAGGCGGGCCTGGTTGTCGTGTCCCAGGGCTGCACACTGCCGCCATGCGCTGTCGGCGCGGGTGGATGCGCTAGTGCCTGGGTTGCCGGTGGCGGGCACGGCCTGGGCCAGCGCAGCCCCGGCCGGGGCCAGCAGTGCCAGCGCCAGGGCGGCGCCGTGGCGTGCGCTCATTGCCAGCCCGCCTGCTTGCGCAGCACAAAAGGAAGGGAGGTGGCGGGGTTGGCGTTGTTCCATGTTCCGTGTATTTCCTTGCCGCAGCTGCCATCGACCACCTGGCCTGTCCAGGTGGCACTGATGTTGGTTCCGTTGATCGATTCTTCCAAGGTCAGTTCGCCCGCGTCCACATCGCCGCTGAGCTGCGCAGTGGTGTCGCCACGCTGCACGGTGCCGCGCACGCTCTCGGTCAGCTCCGGGTGGGGTCCCAGTTGCAGCACGGCTGCGGTGGCCGGTGCAGGCTCTGCGTCCGGGGTGCTCGCCTGCAGTGTGGCCTGCCAGCGGCCCTGCAGGTGCTGGTGGTTCATGTCGGCAGCCGCCGGACAAACTGCCGAAGAGTTTGGGTCATTTTGGCCTGTAGCGCTTGTAGGACAAGCGCTGATAGCTATCAAAACGTAAGTGATTGCAGCCCGTGGCGCGGGCCACGCCAGCGGTTTGTTGGGGCGTGGTGTCATGCAGTGGGTGCCGCGTTGGCCGCATTTGCAGCGCTTGCGGCCTGCGCCTTGGCAGCAAATTCGGCGCGCAGGGCCTTGAGTTTTTCGCGTGGGTCTTCGCGCGCCGTGGTTTTGTCCAGGCCCATCTCGGCAATGAAGCGGCTGGGCCGTGCGGCCACCATCTCGCGGCCCTTCTTGCGCTTTTTGGTCCAGCTCACGGCCAGCGTGCGCTGGGCGCGGGTGATGCCCACATACATGAGGCGGCGCTCTTCCTGCAGGCGTTGCAGGGTGTCATCGGCCACCTTGAGCTGGCGGCCCTCGTCATCGTCGAGCTTGAAGGGCAGCATGCCCTCGGTCACGCCCACCAGAATCACGTGAGGCCACTCCAGCCCCTTGCTGGCGTGCAGCGTGGAGAGCGTGACCATGTCCTGCTCTTGCTCGCGCTCGCTGATGGTGGAGAGCAGCGCAATGGTCTGCGACACCTCCAGCAGGCTTTTGGTCTCCCTGGCCACCACGGCGCCCGCTGTGTCGTCGATCTGGCCGCCCGCGCGCTGGGCCATCCAGTCGCAAAACTCCAGCACATTGCTCCAGCGGGCCGCAGCCACCTTTTCGCTGTCTTCGCCGTCGTACAGGTGCTGCTCGTAGCCTATTTCCTTGAGCCAGTCGGTCAGAAAAGCGCGCGCATCTTCGGCGCCGTGCGTGTGGCGTGCGCGGTGCTCCAGGTCGTTGATGTAGCGGCCAAACTCGTGCAGGCCATCGAGCGCGCGTTTGGGCACGGCCGCGGGCAGCATGCCGTTGAACAGCGCGCCGAACATGCTTTGCTTGTGCTGCGTGGCAAACGCGCCCAAAGCGGCCAGCGTGGTGTGGCCGATGCCGCGTTTGGGGCTGCCGATGGCGCGCAAAAACGCCGGGTCATCGTCGTTGTTGATCCACAGGCGAAACCAGGCGCACAGGTCCTTGATTTCGGCGCGGTCAAAAAAGCTGGTGCCGCCCGACACTTTGTAAGGAATGCTCGCGCGGCGCAGCGCTTTTTCAAACGGCTTGGCCTGGTGGTTGGCGCGGTACAGGATGGCGAAGTCCTTCCACGCAGGCGGTGGGTTGCTGGCGGCGCGCAGGCTCTGGATGCGGGCCACGGCGCGGTCGGCCTCATGCTCTTCGGTGTCGGCATCGACCACGCGCACCGGTTCGCCCTCGCCCAGTTCGCTGAACAGGGTCTTGGGAAACAGCTTGGGGTTGGGCCCGATCACGTTGTTGGCCGCACGCAGGATGGCGCTGGTAGAGCGGTAGTTCTGCTCCAGCTTGATGACCCTGAGCGCGGGGTAGTCCAGCGGCAGCTTCTTGAGGTTGTCGAGCGTGGCGCCGCGCCAGCCATAGATGGACTGGTCGTCGTCGCCCACGGCGGTGAAATGGCCACGCTCACCCACCAGCAGCTTCAAGAGCTCGTACTGCGTGGCGTTGGTGTCCTGGTATTCATCGACCAGCACATGGGCCAGCAGCGCCTGCCACTTGGCGCGTACCTCGGGAAAATCGCGCAGCAGCTTCAGCGGCATGCCGATGAGGTCGTCGAAATCCACGCTCTGGTAGGCCGCCAGACGCTCTTCGTAGCGCGCCATCACCACGGCAATGCTGCGCTCGTTGTCGTCTGCCGCCTGGGCCAGTGCCTGCTCCGAGGTCAGGCCCATGTTCTTCCACTTGCTGATGGTCCACTGCCACTGGCGCGCGGTGGCCAGGTCGGTGGTGCCGCCAGCGGCGTCTTTCAGGATACCGGCCACGTCATCGGCATCCATGATGCTGAACTGGGGCTTGAGGCCCAGCACCGCGCCATCTTCGCGCACCATGCGCACACCCAGGGCGTGGAAGGTGCACACCAGCACATCCTTGGCGCGGCGGCCAATCAGGCCCTTGGCGCGCTCGCGCATTTCGGCGGCGGCCTTGTTGGTAAAGGTGATGGCGGCAATGCGCTTGGGCTCCATCCCTTTTTCGATCATGTGCGCGATCTTGTGCGTGATCACCCGCGTCTTGCCCGAGCCGGCCCCCGCCAGCACCAGACAGGCACCGTCGGTGTAATGGACAGCCTGAAGCTGGGCGAGATTGAGACCGGCAGACATGGAGGGAGGGGGAGGGAAGGGG